>JAFGVO010000362.1 GCA_016937935.1 Deltaproteobacteria bacterium
AATGGTAATATTATAGATTCAAGCGGGTACATAATAGATTCCAGTGGAAATATTGTGGATACCAGCGGAAATATTCTTGATACAGCGGGCAATATCATTGTTCCTGCTGATTCAGATCATCCGGTAGATACTGTTCCTGTTGATAACACTCCTGATAATCTGATAATTCAGGCCGAGTGCGCATTTGGAGCAAATACAGGTGACTGCGGCGGAAGTTACGGGGGAACTCAAAGTGGCACTACATTAGAGAATAGTGATACAACTGTTGGTTACATCGAAAATCAGGACTATTTAAGTTACAGTAAAGTTGATTTGACCGGGTTTGATAAAATTACCTTTAAATATGCAAAAGATCTCGCCGGGGGAACAGTTGAAATCCATCTTGGAAGTGTAAGCGGTACAAAAATCGGAACATTTGTACCATCACTTACAGGGGGATGGACAACTTTTAGTACGGGCTCGGTAAATATCAGCGGTACCTCGGGTGTTTATGATATTTATCTCGTGGCCCTTTACAGTGCTGACTCCACACAGGGAGTTCTTAATATTGATTATATTGAATTAAGTGCCGATGGGGGAGGAACAACAACTGACACAGGAGGTTCTACTGATACAGACCAGACTTCGTACCCTCCAATTACAAATGGACTAAATGCCGGAACAACCAGATACTGGGACTGCTGCAAGCCCCATTGCGGATGGCATTCAAATATGCAGCTTTGTGACATTAATGACAATGATCTGTTTAATGCTATAAATACACCAAGCGGGTGCGATGGCGGTTCTGCATTTCAGTGCTGGGATTATTCTCCAATTGAGGTTAACAGCAAACTCTCTTATGGATGGGTTGCATTTAACAATGATGGCACAAACTGCGGAGACTGTTTTCAGCTGGATTTTAAAGGTGATTTAGCTGGAAAACAGATGGTTGTTCAGGTTGTAAATATTGGCGACGGTGGTTACGATTCCTTTGATATATTGATTCCGGGAGGTGGTGTAGGCGCCATGAATGGATGTTCCACCCAGTGGGGCAGTAACGTGAACCTTGGGGAAACATACGGAGGTTTTTATGCAACCTGCAACGGCGATGCAGGATGCATAAAAAACATGTGTCAAAGCGCCTTCGGAAGCAAAACCCTCCTGATGAACGGCTGCAACTGGTTCCTGGGCTGGTTCCAAAACAGCAATAATCCATCAGTAGTATACAAAAAACTATCCTCCTGCCCAAAGGCCATAACAAACATCTCCCGCATTTAATTTACCTCCAAACTCTGGAATGACGGCTAAAATCTTTGGAATTACGTGTATAAACTTTGGAATGACCTGCAAACAGTGGCTTTAGTGTCTTGACTGGTTTGATCTTCTTATTGCTTTTGCTACGTGGGCTCTTAGGGGGTGGATGTGTTTCAGGAGGTCTCTGTCTATTGTTGCATCTTCTTGCATTATGTCTCCGTAGAAGAGACCTTCCGGGTGGCCGTCAATTAACAGGGGGTAGATGAAGATCCATTTGGGTTTTTCAAGATCCTGATACCAGTCCGGAAACATCAGGGTTTTGCTTCTCTCTTTTTCTGTGTTTACTACAAAATCCCGGCTTTGAAGCAGTGACATTGTAAACAGGTTCTGATCTTTTTTTCTTCTGTCCACATAAAATCTGAATCTTCTGGTGTACTCTTCAATATCTTCACCAAAGCCGCTTGATGCTGTCATGAGGCCGTCATCGCTGGTCTTCATACATGCAAGTACGTGTGACAGGTTTAAGCCCCTGTACATGGTTTCAAGCATCATCATTATTACTGTTTCAACGGAGTCATGACGAATTACTGCCTGAGCGACATCTTCGACACCGTTTAAGAGTATCATTTCGTGTTCGGCCTGCTGTTTTCTCGCAAGTCTTCTGGCTTCTGCTTTTGGGGATAATATTTTTTTGGAAGGAGTTTTTTGTATGTGCTGCCTTGGTTTTACCGTTCCTCCGGTAGCAATTGTAAGTTTATCAACTATTGAAACATTCGTTGTAGAGATGTTAAACAGGCTTGTGTAGTTATCAAGTTCTTCCAGAACACTTTTTAAAAGGGCATCAATATCATCTACAGTTAATAGTATTGTGCTGTCATATCGACTTAGAAGATTTTTAATTTTAAGTTTATTCTGTTCTGGTGAACCTGTTAGTGAACCCTCTGAAATTATCTCTCCAAGTTCGGATGTAAAACCTACTATATGATTTAATCTTTCACCGGCTTTTCCTGTTCTTTTAATGTGGCCTTCTGGAAGTGACTGCATAGTTGCGATAATATCTTCCGGAAACCCCCACTCCCTCGCCACACCAATTCCAAGTTCTTCAACGCTTACTTTTAAAATATTTTTAGAAGCTTTTTCAACCGCTGATGTTTCAGACAGGCCGGAGTTGTTTTTCTGCATAACTTTTGCGGCTTCTTTAATGGCTTGCCATTTTTCATCAAGGCACATAATCGTAACGTTTTTTCCAAGATTGTGAAACATTGACGCTATAAATGCCTCTTCACTGTTTATATCTTTATATTCCGCAGAGCTTTTTTTGGCTATAAGCCCGGTCATAATAGATTTTACAATTTCCTCCTGAAGATCTCCCGCCTGTTCTGAGGAGTCAGCTGCAAACTGGTCAAACATCATCAGCCCCATGGCAGCCTGTCTTACCTGTTCAAAACCCATGAGGACAACTGCTCTTGAGATTGTTTTAACTCTTCCTTTTACCTGTGCATAATATGCGGAATTTATCATATTCAATAATTTGGACGTTAATGAAAAATCCTTCAGGATAACATTTGCAAGCCCCGTAGCCGAAGTTGTACTGCAGGATGCTTTACGGTTGAGGTCGCTTATATGGGCAGAAACAGCAGGAAACTCTTTTGATTTTTTTATCTCTTTTACAAGGATCTGTAAGGGCGTGTCACTTTCCTGCTCAATATTGCTTACTGTTTTTTGGCTATGTTTAATTTCTGCAGAACTGTTTTCTCTTGTTTCTTGTAAGTTGTTTTCTGATTTATGAATGATCTTTTCAGGTTCAGGTATTTCCATATTTGATGGAATTCCATGACTGGCAGGCTGATCAAATGGTGCGCCCGGAGGCAGGGATGCTTTCTGCTTTTCCATAAATGCAAATGTCTCAAACTGCTCAGTTATCATTTTGGGGTTTCGTGAAGTAATTCCATAAACGGAGGCAATATCAGATGCAAAATCTTTCATGCTTGCAGGTCTGCGTTCGGGTTTTTTTTCAAGAGTTAAAAGTACCAGCTGCTCAAGCTGCTTTGGCACATTGCAGTTTTCATCCATTATATTAAATGATGGGGGCTGATCATGAAGGTGCTGAGTTAAAAGTCCCATGGGATTCTGGGCTGTAAAAGGGAGCTTTCCTGTCAGGAGATTGTAAAAGACAACTCCAAGGGAGTATAAATCGCTTCTGGAATCAAGTTCATTTCCAAGAATCTGTTCAGGAGATATAAATGCGGGTGTTCCAAATATCTCACCAGCCATCGTAAGAGCCTTGCCTGGAAGATTCATCTTGTCGTCAATTATTTTGGCAATTCCAAAATCCAGAACTTTTACAATATCTTTAACATCACCGCGATTAATCAGCATAATGTTATCAGGTTTAATATCCCTGTGAATAATTCCACTATCATGTGCTTCTTTTAAACATGAAGCCACCTGAAGAATAATGCGACACGCTCTTTTCCACTCAATTTTTGGACTGTTTTTTTGTACATCAGATAAGCTCAATCCATCAACCAGCTCCATTGCAATGTACATATGGCCGTCAGTTATACCAAAGTCATAAACAGTAACAGAGTTTGGATGGTTGAACCTTGCGGCAATGGCTGCCTCATTTCTGAATCTTTCATGAAGCCTTTTATCGAGGGCATACTCTCTATTTAAGACTTTAAGGGCCACCTGCCTTCCCACACCAACCTGCTCCGCACGATAAACCACACCCATTCCGCCTTCACCAATTTTTTCAAGTACAACAAACCTTTTACCAACAAGTGTTCCTATCAGGGGATCTTTATTTATGGGAAGTGATGAATTCTCCTCAATTTTAATTGGTTTACCGCATCCATTACAAAATCTTGCTCCCTGGGGATTGGCTGTTTTACAATGTGGGCATACTCCTGATTCGAACATTAGATTCCTTTATTCATTACTCTATGAGACTTCGGTACACTTAGTGCGAATATTTCTTCGTATTAAAAAAGAGATTGAAAACTTCATATATATAGAATCGGTCAAGACCAGATTTTTTTTATATTTAAAAAGAAAAAATATGAATTTAGCTCAATTAAAGAGTTGAAACGTTAAGTGAAATCTTATTTTAGCTTTAAGAAAAGCGGGGGAGGGCAGCTGTAACAACTATTGTATATTCTAAAGATATTTGCAGTTTTAGTCGGCGTATTTCATTACAAGTTTGCCTATCTGAGGAACTGCGGCAGCAACGTTTTTTTCCGCAATGCCCCTCAGGCTTTTATAAACTCTTTTAATAGCCTCTTTTTTTGAGCGCTCCATCATGTTATCTGTAACATTTAATAGTGCGTCGGCAATTTTTTTATCCCTCATTTTTGCCCACTGATCAAAGGGTTTTGCTTTGTCAGGACTATCTTTTAGATACTCATCATATTGCTCATCAAGTTTTGATGCAAAATCGTCCAAAAGAACATCCACAGCAATTTCAACAATAGAGGGTTTGATCGCCTTGAATGTTTTATATCCTGTTTTAATTATAATTCCGGTCATGCCTTTTTTAGATGCAACTTCTTCATCTACAAGCCTGGCACACTCTTTTATTGCTTTTGGCCTGTTATCTTTTGACAAAATATTATCCTTTATTTTTCCCATAAATTTTAAAAAATCCTTCCTGATTCAATATTAAATATCACAGGGATTACTCTTAAATCAATTTTTAGTATTTACTGCCTGCTGGTGTACATGTCAGCCTGGATATTTTGGGGTATTCCGGTAAGATGATAATTATTTACGGATAGTAACTTTGCGTGTTCCACCGTCATAAACTGTTATTCCTGAAATTTCAGTTACACCTTGTTTGGCTTCATATTCGCCTGCCATAAGTTTAATTGGTTTACATGTGGAATATTTTCCGGGAAGCCAGTCTGTAGCACCTTTAACTTTAATTTTAATAGCAGCGGTTGCACAGCCTTTTCCACCTGTTACAAGTGTAATCTCACCAACAGGAAATTTAACATTACGGCTAAGTCTTCTTCCAACAAGCAGTTCAACACCTCTGAGGGTTGTTTCAGGGTTACCTGCAATCTCTTTTGTTGTAAAAGTAATATCATATACTCCGGGGCTGATTTCCACTTCCTTGCCGGATTTAACATCACTCATAACAACAGATGCATTGGCATCAGCTGTTGTTATAGTATAAGTGGCTTTAATTTCTACTCCATTTGCCATTACTGTTGGAAGAAACAAGGCCATTGTTCCACCAACATAATCTTTGTCATTTGATACAGGTGCATCATCAGCAATCTGTTCCTGGGCTGTATCTGTGTCGATGCTTTCAGTATCAAGATCAGGATTTTCACCCAAAATTGCCGTTATCGGGGTGTAATTATCAGGTGTGTTAGCCATTGTACGGTCTTTCAGACTCTGTTCATTCTTAGCACCGCAACCTGCGAGTAAAAGTAAAATTGCCAAAAAAGATGTTCTCATTTTTCTGTTTTTCATTTAGTTGTCTCCTTATAAACATTTTATAGATTTAATGTTTCAATTTAACATTTAATTCTATTTACTTAAAACGGAACTTAATTGCAAGAGATCTAAAAAAAATGAATTTAAAGCAATTTTTTTGCATTTAAAAATAAAAAAGTGAAAAACCATAAACATGACCTTTATAATTGAAAAAATTGAAAATAATAATGGCTGTTTTACAGTAATAAAAAATAGTAAAACTGGAGAATATTTAAAGATTTCAAATGATTGGGGTGGTACAGTAGTAAGTTCGGCCCTTAATCTTTGTGGAAAACTTTATGAAGTAATATCTCCTGATCAAGATGAGGATTTTATTAAAAATCCACTTTTTAGAGGAAGAATGTTATTTCCTTTTAATGACAGGATTCCTGATGCTCAATACACCTTTGGTGGAAAAACATTAAAACTTCCTTCAAATATTGATGACGGCAGTGCCATTCACGGGCTCATTTACAAAATGAAACTTGAAGAGGTTGAAAGAATAATTTCAGATAATTCTGCCTCAGTCACCCTATTTGCATCTCTTTTAGAGGATGGAAATAGTGGATACCCTTTCAATGTCGAGTTAAAAATAACCTACACATTGCTGGCGGGCAGTTTTAAAATTGATTTTAATATTTATAATGGCGGTCAGAGTGATGCCCCCTATGCACTTGGATGGCATCCCTATTTTACAACAGATAACAGTGCTGCTATTTACGGAGAATTTTCAAGTTATGTGGATGTTGATGATGAGCTTCTTCCAACCGGAGAAAATATTGATGTAAAAGACTCCCCATATGATTTTTCAAAAGGTTGGCAGGTTAAAGATAGAGATCTTGATCTTGGGTTTGTTGTTACAGACGGAATAACCACACTAAAAACAGCAGATTACAATTTGATAATAGATCAGGATAATGAATTTTTTCCTTATACCCAGATGTATATTCCTGATGATAAAAAATCTGTTGCGATTGAACCCATCACAGCTGCCACAAACAGTTTTAATATACCATCTTTAGGATTAAGAATTATCCCTCCTGGTGATTCTGAATCCGGCAGTGTAAGAATTATAATCAGCCAGCTTTAATGTTATGTAACGAAATGATTTTCAAATAAATTTTATGGATTGATATTGGAAGGGGAAAAATCAGTTGAGTTTGCGACGTTTTTTGACCTGATCCATTGCCCGTTTATATTCAATATCCCACTCGCTTGTACCTTCCTGAAGGTTTTTGATTTTTTTGCGGGCTTCAACATCCATGTCATCTTCAATTTCCGTATGTTTGCGGATAATCTCACGCATAATTATTTTTAGTTCATGATCTTCTGCGTATATTTCATCAACAAACTGGCTGTGCATGAAAACGCCGATAATCTGATCCATAATATAATCCATGGCATCATCACCAAGTCTGAAATTCTCTTTTTTGGCTAGCTGCCTTTTAAGCTTTGAAAAAGATGAGTAGGGCAGTCCCTGGTGTTCACAGATGTCTTTTGCCGATTCTGTAAGTTTCTTATCCCGTCTGACGTACTCTTTCATTACTGATGCAATATCAAGTTCTACTTCATCTCTGTTATTGGTTTCAATTGTTTCCTGATCGATGAGTTTTGTTAAAATCTCAGCGGTTATAATATCAACTTTTCCCATATAAAGTTTCATAAGTGGCTACCTTTCCAGATTGTGCCGGTCAAAAATTGCGTGTAGTATTGATCGTACTTAAAATGTTGTCAATTAAGGTTTGCTATTTGTTACGATTAATTTTTATTGAGGCTTTTTGCTTCTTTTTCGTATTTTGACGGACATTTCGTAAGGATTTCAGATGCCTGAAAGATATCCTTACCTGGCACGAGAGTTCCCTGAACTACCAGTTCTTTACCTTCTGTCATATTGTCAGGCAATATTCCCGAATAATTTATCTGTAGTTCCGAGTTGTT
Source organism: Deltaproteobacteria bacterium (assembly GCA_016937935.1). Taxonomy (GTDB): domain Bacteria; phylum Myxococcota_A; class Polyangia; order JAAYKL01; family JAAYKL01; genus JAFGVO01. Next base: position 7,654 of record JAFGVO010000362.1, read on the forward strand.
TTTTTTAAGGGTAAATATGAATTTATCAGTACCTTTGATCTGTTTGATTGAATCATGTTTTAAGAGGCCATTTACTCTGACAGGCTGTTTTTCAAATCGGGCTCTTTGAGAAAGGGTTTCTTCAACAGTTTTGTAATAAATTGAAGAGTTTTCAAAACCTGTTGTTAAAAGATATATTACAGCTGATGCTATAATTATTAGAAATATTGAAGTTTTTACAATTTGTGATTTCATGTTGTTTAACAAATGCAGTTTTCAAATATTGGGATTAAAAGATGCAAGTGAAGTTTCCAGCTCTTTTTCAATTTTAGTAAATCTGGTGTATTCACCCGCAGCTTCAATCAGAACCAATTTTTCATCTACCACAAAGATTGTCTCCCAGAATGTCCAGTCCTCAGCGCCTTGGGGCAGAGCAAATTTAAGGGTGCATGCATCAAGTCCATCAGTGGTTTTAAAGCAGTTTGTTCCAGTTATTGTATAACCTGTTTGTACAAGATGCTCTCTTGTCGCATCTTTCCAGAAATTGAGAGAAGCCTTAGGGTAGTTGTCACTTTCACGGGCTTTAAGTTTTACTCCGTCAGCAGTAATAAATTTAAACTCTTTTTTTGAATCAAACCTTTTAAACGCGTCTGGAATTTTCATTGTATAGGGGCATGTTGAACATCCAATAGTTGTAATCATAAAAAGACAAGCTGTGAAAATTGAAAAAAATCTTGAGTGTTTTAACATTAGAAATTCTCCAGAAAATCAGTAACATTGGCACTGTTCAGCCAGGTAAATGGTGATGTCATATTGTTTACACTTTCACGTTCTCTGAACTGAAATGAGATATCTATTACATTCCAGTCGGATTGATCTTTTAAAAGTCTAAGCTGCCCTTTTATATTTTCAATTTCATTAACAATCTGAAACATATTCTGTTCAATATCCAGTGTGGACTCTAAATCAGCAGAATCAAAGAATGTTCTCAATTTTGTCAGGATTTCTTCTTTGGATACCAGCGAAGCGTTCAGCTGAGCAATATCCATTGTAATATCCTGCCTGTTAAGGTTCTTTGTTAAAACAGTTCCTTCCAGTTCAATTTTTGAGATTGCTTCATTCAGCTTTTTAGGAGGAATTTTAATAATAATTGAATTGTCACTCATATATGATGCAAATCCACCAATATTCAGAGCATTCTGCTTAATATTATTTTGTGAATCAGCTGGATTTAATACTTTTAAAATAATTGAAACTCTGACGGCTGTTTTTCGTGTATCGTCCTCTTTTGGAGTAGAGCTTTTAGTTAAATCAGTCTTAGGTGTTTCTAAACTATTTATATCTTCTTCAGATTTTTTTACGGAATCAGTTTCAGTTTTCAGATTTTTATTTTCCTGATCTTTTGAAAAAACAGATCCGCTAATAAATACAAGTGCCATCAATAGAATAAAATAATGGAATTTCATAATTGAACCTCCAGGGTTTTAATTGCCTCAAGAAGCTTTTTGTTGTGATTATTAAATGAATCCTCATTAGGGTAAAATATTTCAATAAGAAAAACTTTGTTATCTTTTACTGTCACCCCTAAAAAGTACCATCTTGGCTTTATATCGTCGTTTTTATAAATGCTGTATCTGATTTCAAGTTTGGATTTGGAATTTATAATACCGTTGTCAATCAGTTTTTCGCCTCGCCCCTCCATCTCAAAATTTATTGCATCATTCCAGAATAGTGGAGTTCCTTTGGGATTGTTATCAGTTATGGCGCCTCTTATGATGGTTGTATCTGCAGATTGTGCCGTGAAGTTTTCAGATTTTGAAAAGGTAACAAAATTATCGGGAAGTTTCATTTTGAACTTCTCTGTTTTTCCGTTTAAAGTTGCATAATATGGACTGAGATTATTTATCCATGTAAATGGTGAATTATGAGTAGTGCTCTGATCTGTAGAAATAACAGGAACAAGCTCTATAGTAATTGTAAAATAATCAACGAGATTTTGTATTGTTTTAAGAGTTGAAGATATGGACTCTATTTGTTCTGTTAATCTTTGAATCTCCTGAAGTATTCTAAGGCGCTGTCTGCTGTCTGTCTCTTTTGCGAGTAGCTCTAAAAGCCTTTCTCTTGAAGCCTCAGCTACATTTTTTCGCTGGAGGAGATCTGAAAACTGCGCAGTTACTTCGGACGCTTCAATAGTTTTTGAAAGAAGTTCGCCCATTTTGGAAAATTCGGTAATAGTCTCTTCAAAATTGTCCCCTGGAATTCTTACAACAATGACAGTGTCACTCATGGATTCAATATATCCTTTAGCGGCAGTTGCCTTTTTAGATATTTCATCCATTGTTTCCTTTAACCGCCTGACTTGAAGTTTTAAATACCCCCTGTATACAATCATCGGAGCAGTCTTCTGCGATGGTTGTGATTCAGTTGAATCAGTCACAGCGCCACTCCCAGAGCCAGTCCCTGAACCAGTCACGGTTGACGGCATAGATGGTGGCTCCATCATATCTTTAGACATTGATATATCTTCACCGGGCGGTGACATTACTGCTCTTTCAGTCATCGCTTTTTTTGAAGGTTGGGGTGGAGCCTCATCTTCGTAATTCATAACCTGCTCTTGAGCTGCACTCATAGTGTCTGCTGATTCACTTTTGTTTTTATACATTGAACTGCATGCGGATATTAGCAGCAATGTTATTATATAGAATATTTTTTTCATAATTTGCTCCATGTTAACAACTTTGGAAATATTGTTACCTATGAGACTCTCTATGTCCAGATATATTTAAATATCCTGGTTTCTAAAAAATTATTTAACAATATTTATGAGAGAACCGATTTTTTCGATAGTAATTTTAATTATGTCGTCAGACTGCAAAAATATTCTGGGATTTCTTGTGAAACCCACGCCGTCAGGTGTGCCTGTGAGAATAACTGTTCCTGGCAGAAGAGTTGTATCACGACTTATGAAACTGATAATTTCACCTATGGAAAACAGCATGTTTTGGGTATTGCTTTTTTGCATAATCTTACCGTTTAATTCAGTTTTAATTTTCAGGTTCGAGGGGTCATCTATTTCGTCTCTGGTAACAATATATGGACCAAGGGGACAGAATGTATCAAAACTTTTTCCGCGAACCCACTGATTTTCACCAGCATATTTTTGCCATCTTCTGGCTGAGACATCATTTGCACATGTGTATCCATAGACTGAGTCAAGTGCATTTTTTACTGTTGCATTTTTAACTCTTTTTCCGATTATGACTGCAAGTTCACCTTCAAAGTCAGTTTCAGGACCTTTTATTTCACACTCGGGCAGGCATATAGTGCTGTTATGTGCCGCGACACTTGATGTAGCTTTCATAAAAAGAACAGGAAAATCTGACCTTTCCATGCTGGTCTCTTTTATATGATCAAGATAATTCAGGCCGATTGCAAAAATATTTACTGGTTCAAGTGGAGGCAGATACTCTTTTATAGTTTTGATAGTGCCGGTTTTTATAAAACCTTTTTCAATGTTCCCGGAGACTATCTCTGCCCCATTGTCTCCAATATAAAAACCAGTTTGTGTGATGTTTGATTCATCTAAAAATCTGACAATTTTCACTTTATTATCTCTATGCTTTCTATAAAGTTGAGACGTTTAAAATATTCATTTCAATTGCTTTACTTGTTAGTTTTACAAATTCTTCAATTGAAAGATCTTGAGCTCTGGTTGTTTGTGAAATTGAAGCTATAGCAAGTAATTCGTCAGGATTATCACCTTTGATGATACCACTGTTTTTAAGTGAATTTTTAATATTTTTACGTCTGTTTAAAAATGCCGCTTTTACAATCTTGTCAAAAGTCGGCATCTGTTCAAAAGGAAGGAACTCTTTGTTAACAGGTAAAAAAGTAATAACTGCAGAGTGCACTTTAGGGGGAGGGTGGAATGCGGTTGGTTTTAATCTGTGCACAATTCTGGCCGAAAATCTAGCCTGGGTTATGACGCTTAATGCCCCTCTGTTTGTATCGCCCTTTTGGGCGCATATTCTATCTGCAGCCTCTTTTTGAACCATAAAAACGGCTTTGTTTACACTTTGATAAGTGTCCATTATTTGACGTAATATTTTACCTGTAATCTGATACGGCAGATTACCGGCTATGATGCTGGGAGTAACTTTTAGATAGTCTGAATAATTAAATTGCCCGGCATCAGTTTCAAGCAGTGTAAAATTAGAAATATTTTCAAACTCATTTTTTAAAACTGTGCACATATCTTCATCTCGCTCAATAGCGGTAACTATAATGCCTGCATTTAAAAGAGAAGATGTAAGAGTTCCAAGCCCGGCGCCAATTTCAAGTACCGGCAGTGAGTTGAACTGACACTCTTGTGTTATTTTATTTATAGCTTTTTCACTAACTAAAAAATTTTGTCCCCATGATTTTTTAGCATAGAGTCCGTAGCGTTTTAAAACAGCAACAGGATTTTCAAATGTTTTTTCAATATTACTCATTTATTTAAATTAACTGATATGAGTATTGAGGAAAAATATTCAATTAGACTATTTGTTCTGAGCTGGTTTTTTTGCAGCTTCAGCAGGTTTAACAGGTGCACTCTTTTTTTGCTCTAAAGAAGCAAGGGCAATCTCACTTTCAATTTTACCATCAGCCATGGCTTTTTCACGAAGAGCCATGATTTTGTCTTTTAATACTGTCATCATTTTTTTAGCAAGAAGACCATCTTTAATTTTTTCTGACTCAGCAGCAAAACCCTCATCAGTAGGAGTCTTGTGTTCGTTTAATGCAACTGCAAAATAGTTTCCGTCAATTGAATAGATTTTCTTTAACATTTCTGACTTCTTAGTAAGAGTAAATGCATCATCGAGAAGTTCCTGAGATTTTCCAATACCAGGAACAACAGGAGCATTTTTACCAAAAGGAGCAGTTGTCTGAACAGACAGTTCAACACCTTTTGGAAGTTCAAGTGATGGAGCCGCAGCAGGGGCAGGCTCTGTTTCACCTTCAACAGGAGTTGCTGCATCAGCAGGACTGCTTGTGTTCTTTGAAAGCTCAACTATCTCCTCGAGGGTTTTTCCGGCTTTAACAAGTTTGTTAATCTCATCAGAAAGCTTTTTAGCGAGAGTCTCGGAGCCTTTTTCTTTATAAAGTTTTTCTGCAATTTCTGCAGTGGCATCCTCTAAAGAAACAGTTCCCTCTCTAAAATCTTCAAGTTTAATAATATGGTATCCAAATTCTGTTTCTACAACATCGGAAATCTGGCCAGGTGCAAGTGCAAACATGGCATCATCAAATGCCGGAACCATCACACCTTTAGGGTTGTATCCAAGGTCTCCACCTTTTTTGGCAGAACCTTCGTCTTCACTGTTAAGTGTTGCGAGTTGAGCAAAATCTTCACCATCTTTTACTCTCTGTAATAGAGTTGTAATCTTCATTTTTGCTTCAGCTTTTGCTGTTTCATCAGCATCTTTTGCAACTTTAATCAGAATGTGTCTTGCATGGGCTGATTTTTCAACATTTGTATATTTGTACTTGTTTGTTTCATAGTACTGCTTAATTGCTTCACTGTTCTCAGATGTCCACCTGGCAACAGCCTCTTTTGACATATCAAGTGAATCTTTAAGTTCACTTCCGGATATCCTTAAATATGAGAGGGATACCTTGTCATTGTCTCTGTTGTATTCATCACGTACAATTGATGGGGCAATAGTAATGCCGCTTAAAAGTATTGCCCGTACTCTTTTAG
>JAFGVO010000031.1 GCA_016937935.1 Deltaproteobacteria bacterium
AGCAGACATTTGTTTTATCAAGATTGAAATTAAGATGTTTTGAAATTTTTAAAGAGTTTGATGACGGAAGCCAGGAATCGTTAATGGACATTGTTGACGAGCTGCTTATGGCTGATGGTGTCGCCCACCCCGCTGAGATAAAATTTCGAGCGGAGCTGGCAGAACTTCTGGAAGAGGATTTGGGCATTGAGTTCATTGAGTCCGGAAGCAGTGTTCCTTTGCAGGTGACTTCAATTTCAGATAAAAGGGGAGAGCATATTACAGACCCTTTTTTTAACAGGTTTGAATTTCACTATTCCGCAGATCATACTGTTCTTGAAAAACAGCTTCTTGATGACAGAAAACTTTTAGAAGATACTCTTGCATTATTTGAAAAACAGCAGAGCGAGGGAAACGGCAGACTTGACGGCATAAAAAATGTTCAGGAGCTTAAGGGGCAGAAAAACTTTTTAGATGGTCATATATATGTTTTTCCTCCATCAGAAGATATGACATATGATGTTACTGTTTTAGGGGATCTTCACGGTTGTTACAGCTGCCTTAAAGCGGCGGTGATGCAGGCAGAGTTTTTTGAAAAAGTTGATCGATATAAAAATGATCCTGCAAATAATAATTATCCGTTGCTTGTTTTTTTAGGTGATTATATCGACAGGGGGTTGTTTAGTTTAAACGGTGTCCTTAGAACTGTTATGCAGATTGTAAATAAAGCCCCCGAACATGTAATTATGCTTAGGGGCAACCATGAGATGTATATTGAATACAATGGTGATATTTACGGAGGGGTTAAACCTGCAGAAGCAATTAATTCTTTAAAACCTCACACCTCTGCAGATAATTTGCGTCACTATATGAGTTTTTTTGAGAAGATGCCCAATATGCTGTTTTTGGGAGAGACACTTTTTGTCCACGGAGGCATTCCTAAAGAGAAGACTTTAAAAGAGCGTTACACTGATATGAGCAGTCTCAATGACAAATTAATAAGATTTGAGATGATGTGGAGTGATCCGAGCATGGCTGATGTTGTGCCCGTATCTCTACAGGAAAACAGTGCAAGATTTCCCTTTGGTAAACAGCAGGCAGCAGCATTTTTGCAGAGAATGGGTGCCCATACAATAATAAGAGGACATGAAAAAGTTCTCGACGGATTTGATCACACCTACAACGAGGAAAACATTCAGATGTTCACTCTGTTTTCATGTGGCGGCAGTGACAATAATGATTTTCCTGAGAGATCAGGGTTTAGAAAAATCACTCCAATGGCAATTTCATTATTAGTAGAGGGAACAGATATCAAACTTTCACCCTGGAAGATAGATTACAAGCCCTACAACAACTCAGACTACAACGGCTTTTTCAAAGAACCCTCAAAAATAGAACACGTAACCGGATAGATTTTTATAATTTATCCAACCAAAAATATTATCAGTCTCAATTATTTAGCTGTTGCGGAGAGAGGGGCGGTGTCAAGGTCTTTTGTGCTGGCATCGCAGCCATGTAAAACTGCTACACGGTCAATTGCGTGCTGGAATGATCGGGCTGAAACTTCCATATAGTGGTCACCTGCTGAAAAATCAATGCATACCGCTGCTTTGCCAACCCCTGAGATGTCATAATTTCCGCTCCATGTCCAGGTGTTGTTACCACCGCCATATACTTTGAAAGGATCTCTGAAGTACTGCTCCCCTGTTGACGATGGGAATGCCATCCAGGAGTCGTTGTTAAGGTCTGTTGCATAATCTGGGCGTAAATCCCGCAGGTTGCGCCAGATAACCCGATAGGTACCTGTTGTTGGAATCCTGAATTTGTAGGTGAGCAGTCCAACTCCCGGATTGTTGTAATTGTTTGAGCCGGTCCACTGGTAATAACCGGGGCCAAGTGGTTTGCAGTTGGCAGGTACATCACATGGGCCTGTTGTTTTGAATTCCCAGTCTGAGGGTGGATTGGTTCCAAGGCTTTCCATATCAAAAATTATTCGTCCATCCGCCATTAAATAAGTATCTCCATCTGTTGGAATATCCGTGTCAATTACAGAGGTATCAAAAGAAGTATCATTAGACGTATCTGCAGATGTATCTACTGTTCCCTCAATGGTCCAGCATTCCACTCCCCCGCACATGCAGCGGCTTGTATCTGATCCACTGTTTGCACAGTCATCCGCTGAAGCATAAATAGCCTGGCACTCTACTGTACTGTTGCACTCATCTCCAGTTGGCTCAACTGCCGGATTTCCCGTATCAATATCGGTGTCTGTGTTCGTATTGGTATCACTGTCCGTGTCAGTATCGGTGTCAGCGTCTGAATCAGCGTCACTGTTCGTGTCAGTATCTGTGTAAATATCAGAATCAGTAATGCTGGTGTCTAAATTCTCATCATCACTTGCGGTGCTGCCATCGCACCCTGAAATTCCTAGAACCAAAAGTGCAACTTGAAATAATTTGAAAATTTGTTTTATAGTCATCTTTTACCTTTCTTTGTAAAGATCTTGTTTACATCTCTTAAAGAGGTTCCATGACATCCTGTTTTAGTATCAGATATTTTTATTTTTTTAAAATAAGGGATCATTCTAAAAATATTTAAACAGAAAGGCATTTTAACTGTTTAAATAGGTTTTAATACTGTAGATTTATAAAAAACAGCATTTTGTATTAATATTGTAACCAGCTAGAATTTTTGATAATTAAAATAAAAATTCATTTGATAATAGATAAAAAAAATTTTTTTTATTTTGTGAATATATATTTATCATCGGTAATTGATAAATATACCTGCACTTTATGTCAATTATAAAATATTAGTGTTTTTTAAACCATGCAGTCATTTCTACACCAAAAAGCAGAGCAAGACTTTTATATCCGTCAGATGCGATGTAGGTTGTGTGAACTATGGGGGCAATTGTTATATATCTTGAAATCCTGAATTCATAAAGTAAAGCAAGTGCCAGGGTGCCAGGGCCTCCTGAACCAAATTCCCATTGGTTTTTACCCTGTGTAAAGCTGAAGCCGAAACCTGCAGATGGTCTTATTCCAAGGCCTCTCCATGGATAAAACGTTGCGTCAAGGAGTATTGCCAGAGAGGATATTTGGGTAGCTGATGTTTTGGCAATTAAAAATTGAACCTGAAATCCGATTGTGAAAAATTCGGCGAAAGCATCACCGACTCTGAAGGTTGGTGCAAATCCGGATAATGGACCAAATGTGAGTTTTTTATGGTCTTTGTTTTCATCAAGCCATGAGTATAACTGCTGATAATTAAGAGAACCTCCAAGATATGAGGCCGGGTGACGTTTTACTTTAGGATCTTTTCGCCAGTTAATATTTTCTTTATTTGTTTGTGACAGATCTTCAATGCTGTTTGAATCTTCTGTTTTAACAGCCTGTGCCTGTACATGAAAAGTTATAAGAAGCTGTGTCGCCATTATAAAAATGGCAGCAGTTGGAAAATTTAAAATTCTGTTTTGTTTTACAGATTGCATCTTTCAAAAATCTTTTCGTGTTGGTCAGACAGTTCAGGAGCTTCCATAATTATATTTCCAAATCTGCTCCATGCAAAACCGTGAGGACGCTCATTTGACCACCATACAATCATTGCTCTTCCTTTGACATTGCTGACAGGAACAGTTCCCCAGTATCTTGAATCGCTTGACCTGTCTCGATTATCCCCCATAACAAAGAGCTGACCCTGAGGCACTATAATAGGTTCGGCATCATCAAAAAGATAATCCTCTACAATAGTATAGCTGCTTGAACCATGTTTTTCCACCCATAGATCGCTTGTTTTATCAACCCATTTTCCGGACATGGGATCTTTTGATTTAAAAGTTCTGTTACCAATATGACATCTTGGAATCGGCTTGTCATTTACGTAAACAATGCTCTCTTTAACCTCAATTTTATCACCGGGAAGTCCAATTACTCTTTTAATAAAATCCGCACCCACAAGTTCACCGGGAGGTACATCATTGTTTAATCCCTGCTCTGCTCTTGAGGGTTTCGCAAATACAATTACATCGCCATATTCCGGGTTTTTAAATTTAACAATTTGTTTATGTTGAAAAGGCATAGGAATACCGTACATATATTTTCCAACAAAAATGTGATCTCCAACCATAAGTGTGGGAACCATTGATTCGCTTGGTATTTTAAAGGCTTCTACTGCAAAAAGTCTCAAGCCAAAAGCTATGAAAACCGCAACTCCAATTGATTCAAAATACTCTCGACCGGGGCTTTTTTTAGCAAATTCAAGATGCTTTGAGGCAGTATCTTCAAGTTCTGTGGCTAGTTTTGGAATATCAGAGTGTTTCTTTGTTCCGATGGCTTCGTTTAATGAGTCAATGATCTTTTTAAGTTCATCTTTTTTGGGTGTTGATAATTTATTGTCGTATTTTTTAATGGCTTTTGTAATATTTTTAATAAGCTCATTGGCTGAATTTATACGTCTATCCCGGTTATATTCCGAGTCATAAAATGTGTCCTGCCACCATGGCAGATATTGTTTTACCGAGTACATGAGCATTACAACAATTGCAAAAAGAAGAAGCACATACCAGGGTTCAAATTCATCAACAATTTTCATTTTGTCAAGGAGTCCCACTGTAAACCACGAAATTAGCAGGGGCAGGGCTGCAAACCATACAAAGTACCAGAATTTTAAGATTAGATATTTATTTTTCAACGTATTTATCTCCTGCAAACGTTATTACGAATGTGATATTTTAAAAAATCAATTATTAGGTTTATATTCTCTTCAATTATATTAGCAAGATTGGCAGAGTATATTTTAAAGGGTTTTTTCTGCTGTTTCTTCTTTTGGACGTTTAACTTTTAATTTTTTAAGAACAGAGTCCACCTGCCTGTATTTATATTTTTTATGTGATGCCTCACCTGACTCATTTTGTCTGTTGGTATGCCTGTCAAGAATCTGAAATTCTGTTCTTATATAGATTACCGGACGTGGAACCGGGTTAATTCCATCCGTAATGTATGCGTTTTCATAATCTCTTATTCTGACCGGCATATCTGCAACCCAGTGAATAACTCTATATTTGGGAGAGGAGTGCTGGTTCCACACGGGGAGTCCGGTAGATGAATCTCTTGATGCCGGAATATCATATATTGTACCAGGGTTAATGGTTTCAATATCATTTCCTTTAACCATATAGTTGTGTATTGGAAGAATTGTATTATAAGTTTCACCTGACAAAATATAATTAAATGGAAAGAGTTTTTTTGTGAGATAATTTATTGTAGGGATAATATCCTCTTTTGTGGCTGTGACAATCCTGAATCTCATTTTGTCAAAAAGCTGTGCCGCAAGAGGGTCGTCTTTAGAAAGAAGTTTTGTTACCATACTTGCCCTCTGTTTTCTTCCTCCCATAAATTCTACAACTGGAAGCCCTTTTGCCATCATGGAGCTGATTACCCGATAAATTCTGTTTTCAGCATCTTTAAAAAGTTCCTGATCTGTGACTTTTAGAGCTGACCTTGCCTCTCCAGCATCAAAATGATTTATAACATGCATTGCTTTTAAAAGAGTGCAGGCCCCAAGCTGTCTGTGACGGCTGCTTAATTTACCTGCAAATTGAAGAAGCTCAGGAAGACTTGCTTTTTGAAGTGGGGCAGGAATTGGAAATTTAAATTCCTCCTTAAGGTAAACAATGGCTTCATCTCTGATTCTTTCAATCATATCCAGATCAGATGCCAAGTCCAGATTAAGACTGTGGGTATCGCAAATATTTACTGCCTCATCTTCTGAAACGTCAAGGGCCGTCCATTCAAGAATATTTTCGTTAGAGAGAGTCAGTTTTACAGCATTATAGTCAAAAG
>JAFGVO010000363.1 GCA_016937935.1 Deltaproteobacteria bacterium
AAAAACATAGATATCTCTTTGGGAATATTATTTCCCATTATAGCTTTTGCATCACCGGCGGTAGTACTGTTCCACAACTTAAGTCCTCCGGCTCCCGCAGGTGCCAGGGCGCCGCTTCCTTCATCTGATACACCATAGGCAGCAATGTGACCGATTTTTACAATTTTACCTTTAATCTTTTTTCCTTTAAGATTAAAAAACTCTCCGTCATTTACAGATACTTCACGTCCTGTTTTCATGGCATCAACAGATTTTGCAAGAGTATTTACAACCTGTTTGGCTAAAACATCAGCATTGTCAGAAGCTTTAGTAAGTTCTAAACCGTACCCTTCAAGTGTATCTTTAGCTCTGCTGATGGTCTCTTTAAGAATATCCATCCGCTCTTCCATATCACTTCGATCACTTGTAGTTTCATCCAGGTCCATTTCCATTGAGTCACACCTGTCCTGAATATATAAAAGTTTACTCTCAAGAGCAGAAAGTTCATTTTTAGCAGCGACTTCTTTCTTTATAAGTTCAGCATCCATCTCAGTTAAACGTTTTTTAAGAGAATCCTTTTCAGCTTGTAAAAATGCGTACTCTTTTTGATAAGCATCTATAAAGCTGCCTGAGGGAAAACTCCCTGCAGCATAAGTGACAGAAGGTTCAATCAAAAAAACAATGGTAAAAGCAAATGCAGCTACACCTGTAAACACCTTTAGTTTATTAAAAGTTATCATATTATCGCTCCCCCTCAGGAATTGCGGATGGAAGGACAAAAAGACCTGTTCTTACCTGCTTTTTAAATGAATCAAAAAGATAAAGGACCTCTTTTTTCTCCTTTTGATTGTATATTTTTTGAAATGACCATTTATTATCACTATAAACAGACTTGCCGACTACACCCTCTTTGGTTTCAAAATAGATCATTACCATTCCTATCCTTACAACATCTGCAAGAATCTCTTTTCCATCAAGTACAATTACCTGTTTGTAAACTCCGCTCTCTTTAGAAAGACGAAATTCATCTTCTGTACGATCCCACAGTCTGGCATAACAGTTTGCAGGATGGAGAATCTTCTGGTCCATCTGACTTATAAGTCTGTCAAGTTCATCAATTCTCTCTTTGCGTTTAAACGGTATACTTTTTTCAATCTCTTTTTTTAATATACCTATAGACTCTAAAACCGCCGGAGTCAGAACGTCAGCCATCTCAACCTGCTCATTAACTTTATCAACTCGCTTTTTTATCTGTTCATCAAGAGCCGACTGTCTTATTTTAGCTCTTTGAATCTGCGCTTCAAGCTCAGCTTTCTGAGTTGAATAAGATCGAATCCGACCTTTAAACTCCTCTTTTTTATCTTCTAAAGAAGTTGAGAGAACATCAACTTCCTGCCTTAATGCCGCGAGCTTTTTAGCCATCTCAACAGGTGAGGAATCACCTTTAGCCGAAACAGTACCCGAAACAGCAAGCATTGCAGTAACAAGCAAAACCGTTTTTTTACTAAATTTATTTAATATTTTTTTTTCTATTATAAACATGTCAAAATCACCATATTTGTTACAATAATTTCATAAAAAATAAGAGCGGTGAAAAATCCACCGCCCTTAAATAATCTGAAAACTACTTAGTTGGCAGCATCCTGTGTCCAACCGGCAACCCAGTTATCGTCAGCAGAAACTGCTCCAATAAAATCCACATCATCAAAGAAACTATCAGATGGAACAACACCGTTTCCAAGTGCTTCACCAGTTGATACATATACATCTTTTAAAACTGCAGCAGAGGCTATAATGTTGCCTGTTCCAGCATTAAATGTATCTTCAACGATGGTCTCATTTGGTGTTTCTGCATCTTCAACTTTAAAGTTGTGGTCTCCGCAATCAACAATTGTATAGTTGATTTTAATGTCACCATCTAATGCGTGCTGAATACTGTCATGGTCAATATCAATTCCAGCTTCGTCAAAGTTGCTGACGATAACACTGTTAAGAGTAGCCATTGTACCTTCTCTTAAAAGAATACCAATGTCAGAATTGTCTGTTCCTGAACCTACAAGTGTAATATTTGAAAGAGTTGGGTTGGCAACCGGTGTATAAGTATTATTCTCGCCATTATTATCTGCTTCGATTCCCTGATCCCCTGCATCAGCAGCCTGTACAACAACTACAAACTGAGCTTTTCCTCTCCAGCCGTCAGTCCAGTCAATGTTGTCGTCTCCGTTACCTGTAAGATAAACGTGTTTTACATTTGCTGTTCCGCCAAAAAATTCAATACCATCGTCTGCATTGTAATGAACCTGAAGATAATCAACTGTTGTTCCCGAACCTACACCCTGGAAAGCAACACCGTTGAGCTCATTATCAGGACTGATTAAACGGCCGGCAAACTCAACTCTGACATATTTAAGTACACCACTGTTATCAGCATCGTCATCGCCGCCATACCAGCCTGTTCCACCCTCTCCGCTTGCTTCACATGGAAGATCTTCTCCTCCACAGCTGTTAATTGTTGCAAGACCGTTAATAATAAGTCCGCCCCAGTCACCTCTTGCACGAGAACCTTCTGCTTTTGAGGATGTAAAAACAATTGGTTTCATTTTTGTACCTTCAGCCATAATCTGAGAATGTCTGCGAATAACAAGCATACCGTCAGTTGAATTCTCACCTAAAATTGTTGTTCCGGCTTCAATTGTAAGAACTGTTTTATTAGTATCATCACCAATAAATACACCACCTCTTAAAACCCATGTCCAGTCAGCAGTTAAAGTCAAATCTTCAACATATGTTCCGGAAATTACGCACATTTTAGTTGTGTCATCACAATTTGGAGGAATTCCCTCTTCACCGGTATCAGTGTCACTGTCAGTATCAGTATCAGTATCAGTGTCTGCATCAGTGTCTGTATCACTATCTGTATCTGATACATCTGATTCAGTATCAATCTCTGTATCATCTGATGAATTTTCATCACTGTTACAGGCTGTAACACCTACCCCTATTGTCAGCAGCATTGCTAACAATACCAATAAATTAACTTTGATTTTTGACATTTTTTTCTCCTTAAAAGAATTAGTGAACTTTTCTCTTGAAAGTTCGTTTTTTTACTTTTTAAACTTTAAATGTGTCAGTTTCGTTTCAATAAAAAAACAAAACTGCAACATGATCATGACAATTGTGAAACTTCGAATTTATTAACAAACCCCTCGTCATCCACGTAGGATAAATTTGAATCCTGAAGATTCCTGTCATCACTGTTTATTGAAAATCTATGAGCCCGCATCCTGTAACCAACCCCTTGAATCGTCTCTACTTCACCTTTGTATTTGCCAAGTTTTTTTCTTAACAATCTAATATGGGCATCAACTATTCTTGCATTGGCAGAGTCAGAATTGCGCCAGACCCCTTGAAGTATTTCATCTCTTGAAAGCACTCTATTTTGTTTTTTTAATAAAAGAGATAAAATTTTAAATTCGATATTAGTGAGGTTTAATGGTGTATCAAATGCAAACCCCTTAAAACTTTGAAGATCAACTTTAATCTTTCCATTTGAAAGAATCATTAAAGAATCACTTTTAACTGTTCTTTTTAAAATTGCCTTAACTCTTAATGTTAACTCTCTCAAGCTCACAGGCTTTGTTACATAGTCAGTTACACCAAGGGTAAAAGTTACAAACTTATCTATTTCATCATTATTATTTGATACAACAACAAGAGGAATATCAGCCAGACGCTTATTATCTTTTAAACACTTGATAACCTCTGTTCCTTTAATATCAGGAAGATTCAGTTCCAGAATAATAAGATCAATTGAAACATTGGAAGCCAGCATCAATCCTTTGTTACCAAAAGATGTCAAAAAGATATTATACCCGTTTTCCATAAGGTGCCGGGCCACTCTCTCCCTGTCTTCAATATTGCTGTCTATTATTAAAATTTTATTAGTCATAATTTATCTGCAAAATGTTTTTCAACAATTACACAAACAAAATACGACCCCTTTTTTTCAATACAGCCACAAATGTGTGACAAGAGAGCAACAATCAACAATTTTATTTTTTTTGCATTTAATAGGTTTAGCCATGCCCCATTCACACCTTTAAACAAAAAAAAATTAATTTATCATTCTCAAAACTTAAAATTATTTTGCAAATTCACAACAAACAGATTATATATAATTTCATTAAAACAATCAGGTAAAAAGCAGTCATTACAGCCAATTGCCAAATGACGTCTATTTTACCTGGACTTCCCTGAAAAAGGGAGAGGAGAAAAAATCATGTTGCGCAATATATCATTACCTGCTGTTCTAACAGCCGTTCTGTTTCTATCAACCGGATGTGTAAAATTAACTTTGAACCACACCGCAATGCCCGCTGCAGCACCATCTGCAGGGCAGGTTTCTGTGCAAGTGAATGACGCCCGCGAAAAAGACCGGGGACAGGGCAATGAGCGTCACGTTGGCCAGCTTCGAAACATGTATGGTATGCGTATAAAAATGGAAGCCCAAAATAGTCTTACTGCAGAACTCACTACCATTGCAAAGGAATCTCTGACATCTGCCGGATTTACGGTTACAGACAATGCACCGGTTATTGTGGTTGTTGACATACTTGACTTCTGGATGGACGGCTATATGGGTTACAAAATAGACACCAAATTCAAACTGAGTGTAAAAAAAGACGGCACAGAGACCTTCAGTAAAGAATTAACAAAATCCGATGGTGTGGGCAATCCAAATACCAAAAGGATAAACGCTGCATTCAAACGCCTGCTCGACACTATTGCCGCAGAAATGTTGACAGTGATAAAATCCCCCGAATTTCAGACTGCGGCAGCCCAGTAATTTTCATGCCCCAAAGGTGCTTCATATAAAAAACCTGGCATCACCCTGGCACATCATTATTCTCATGCCCACAGGTAATCGAAGGGTTGATTAATTGCATCCTGCCACTGTTTTATGCTGCTGCATTTCCAGCCAGCAAAGCATCCAACGTGGTTATTTATCCATTCCAGCTATATCCTTTTGAAGAACCTGATACGGACACATCTACTGAGCTCCTTTAGAACACTCCTATAAATTTACAATATATCTTTTATGGGGGATTGGGGAGCAATTATCCAGGTTATATTTTTTGAGGTAAATCTGTCAGATAGATTTATCGGGGTGGATACTACTTTATCTTTTTCGTTAACTATGCAGGGGATCATCTCTCTGTAAAATGGAGGGATTTTTTTATCTGTAAGAATACGTGATATTTTTTTAGATGAGTTTTCTATAGTGTCTTCACCTTTTAAAAATCTCAATTTGCAATTAGGGCAATCATTGTTGACAACTGCTTTTACACCAAAACCGGGCAGATAAAATTCAATTGCATCTTTTGATTTTTTTTCTTCAGGCTCTAAATTAAAAACAGTGCTGTCAGGTTTTGATGGATAAATGTAGAGCTCTCCATATGATACATAAATCGCACTGTCCCCAGGGACTTCACAAATTGAAGTTCCTGTTTTTTTATCCACTGCTTTTACAACGGCTTCAATATGTACACGCTCAATTCTTCGTAAATCACCTTTTACAATTTTAAGTGCAGCCCTTATAATTCTCGAATGAAAGTGCTTTGGATATTTGTTGAAAACATCTGCGGTAACTTTGATTCCATTTAAG
>JAFGVO010000364.1 GCA_016937935.1 Deltaproteobacteria bacterium
CAGACCACCCGTTTATATTGCTGCCCGCCGTCAACGCACTCAATATAGTCGCCCTGTTTTAAACCTCTGACACCATTTATTTTTGTTTTGTGCAAAACATTAAACCCCAGATCAAGCAGCACATTTCCCTTATAATCTTTAACAACTTTGTAAATACCCGTACGCGCTTCTCTTGGGTGCAGCAAGAAAATATTCCCATCAGCAAGCTTGTCACCTCTGGATACCTGCTTAATCAATTGGGCCAATTTTTTAGTAGTAACATGCTGTTCAGCTGTCATCTTTTCAAGCAGGACGCGCTGTTCAGTATCTTCAACCATCAGTAAAAGTTTGTAATGGTTCCAGGTAAGCTCCGGGTTAAGTGTCTGTTTGTCATAATCCCTGGCCAAAGATCGCATATAAAAAATATTTCGCATACCAAACCCGGTTCCAAATTTTTTATTTAAATCCTGGCTCAGCCTCTTTACAACTTCTTTACCGTAAATCTCTGATCTGCTCACAGACTTCTCCATAGATGCAATCCTGTTTCCAATATTCCAATAAGCCTCCAAAGCATTTTTATTTCTGTTTTTTGAACTGTTAACCCCAATCACCTCATAAAAACCCGCAATATCCTCAAACAGCAATTCATAATTAATTTGATTAATACTCACAAAAAAACCTCACAACTCTAAAACGAACCCTTTAAAAATAGATGCAGTATTAATAATATCACCAACCCGATCAAATCAATAAAATGACTAAAAAAATTCATTCTTCCATCTGAGAAAAAAAGTGTGGATCGTATGAACCAGCTTAGGGATGCATTGGAAAAATTGGGGGTAGATGATCTACACTTTTGGGTTAAAGCTCGTCCCGAAAATATTACTCACAATGTACTCAAAGCTGCGAGACGACTAGGTGTGGGGCAGGTTTTTCTGGGGATAGAGCAAGTGACACTGGCAAGGTTAAAATATCTTGGCCGCATACATACCCCCGAGGATAATCATACAGCTCTATCGTTGCTTAAAGAGTATAATATTCAATCTTGCTTTAATTTAATGATGTTCGATCCCGATTGCAACATTGATGAAGTTGATGCCGCTATCTCATTTGCCAGGCAGTACGCTGATGTGCCATGGAATATTTGTCGAACAGAAATATATCCCGGTACAACTATTTATGAACGCCTTCAAAACGCTCGAAGACTCACCGGAGATTTCATTCATACCGACTACACCATGACCGACCCCGCTTGTGAATTAATGTTTAGCATTATGCGTGTGGCGTTTTTCAATAGGTCATTCAATGTTGATAGTTTGATTAACCGTTTGGCAACGTTATTTTTCACTTTGGAGGCGACCAGTCGTCTCTGCCCGGGGGAAGTTGCTTCTCAAAATTTAGAGGCTGGCCAAAAGTTGCTGCAAATCATAAATTTAGATACTGCGAATCGGCTTCAAATGGCGAGGGATTTTGTTAAATCTGAAATTGAAAAATCCCCCCAGGAAGTACAGTTGTTTGCAATGAATCTTGCCATGGATATGAATGACTCCGACCATTTATGGCACCAGGAAATCAACGGAATGTTTGATAAAGTAGAACGTCAGAATAATTAAAGTAATTCCAACTTCAATAACTGAAAAAAACTGTCCAACTGTCCGCTCCCCGGTTAAGTTTGTGAAGTTAGAAAGTTATCTTGTTAATTTTCCCCCTTAAATGCTATATTTGCTAAATGAGCAACAGAAATTATGGCTTTAGGAGAATGAATGCCTCGTGTAAAAATTTGAAAAAGGTGGTTTATTTTACCTATTTGCTAAATATCAAATGCATACCAGGGAGTATTACAAAATGAGAATTAGTATTTTAATCAAACTAATGGTTGTCTTTGCCATTTTGGGCCTTGTGCCGCCAATTGTTATTGGTATTGTATCATTAAAAGATGCCAGAAATATTGGATACGGAGCTGCAAAAGATGCTCACGATTTGGGAACAGAAGTGGTTGCAGACACCACCGATGCCATCACCCGTCTGGTTGGTAACTCCTTTTTAAAATTAGCCAAACAGATCTCAAACCAAATTCAAAATAATTTATCAGAACGGGAAAAGGACACTTTATGGATTTCAAAACTTGTTGCATCCAAGTTGGATAATCTTGAAATGATGGCCAATGAGCTTGAACAATTTTCCGCTGCTTCAAAAAAGGAAATCTGGTTCAACACTGGAACCGATGAAGCGCCTAAAGAGGGCAGGGCCATTATTCCCCTTTATACCGAAATCTCATTTGTTGATGCAACGGGTGTTGAGCAGGTCAAAATTGTAGATGGCAAAAGACAGGAAACCCTTAGAGATATTTCAAAAATTGAAAATACTACATTTTTAAATGAAACTATTTTTGAGCAAACCAAAGCGCTTTCTAAAGACGACATTTATGTTTCAAGGTTAAACACCTGGTACATCTCTCAGGATGAGGTGAGAAAAGATGTACCTGCAGACAGCGAAGCGTGGAACATCATTCCAGGTAGAGACACAATGAAATCAGGAAACATACGATTTGCCAGCCCTGTGTATTCAGATTCTGAATTTAAAGGAATTGTCATTTTAAGTTTAGATTATCGCCACATTCAGTCCTGGACCAAGCACATAGATCCGGCAGATGAAAACCCTGTTGTGAGTACCTCTTATGAGGGCAATTACATTTTGATGTTTGATGATTCAGGCGATACCCTTGTTCATCCCAAACCCAATAATATCAGAGGGTACTTGCCCGATGGCAAACTAGAACATCGAAACACGGTTGCAACCCCCGGAGGAATTTTTAATCTCAAATACTTTGATAAAAGCAATACTTACAAAGAGATTTATGATGTCACCATCAATAAAGGAGAGGATTTAATTAAATCTGCAGTTGATGTAAAGGGACGAAATAAAATGACCATTAGTGTGCCCATCCCTTATAAAAAAGGGGAATATCAAAAAACAGGATATTTGGGTGGTATTATGCTTTCTGTAAACACCGATAAATTTTATGAGACGGCCCAAAACACTGAACAAAAAATCGAAAGTAAAATTGCCGCCACCAACCAGCGTATCAAACTAAAAACCGAAGGGGTTCAGACTCAAAATACTATTTTGGTGATAACGTTGATTACCATCTTTTTTGTTATTATTTTAAGTCTTATTGTTGCCAATACCATTACCAGGCCCCTGCGTGCCCTGACAAAAGTGGCAAACATTATTTCTGAAGGAACAGTTAATGTCAAAATTCCTGAAATTAAAACAAGAGATGAAATCTATGACCTGGGAGAAAGTTTAAAGGCTGTTTTGGCTGCGGTTGATTTATTTCAGACCGAACTTGGGATAGACACCGGAAAGGAGCAGGACAATGGGTAAAGTGCTCCAGACATTTTTTGATCAAGCCCAACAAGAGGGCGGTATTGTATGGCGCATGAAACTTGCCATGTTAACCAAAATGGGACCGACAATAGTAAAGGATGCCCCTGATACCCCTGAAAATATAAAACTGTTTAAAGACAGTCTCCAAAAAATTAGAGACTCAAACCGTCCTCTCCCCGGCTAGGTTCCTATGTACAACCGTCCAACCGTCCTCTCCCCGGTTAAATTTACCCAGGTTAAGTTTGCTGGGTTAAGTTTGCTGAAGTTTGCTGAAATTTTGCTGCGGTCAATTTAAGTTCTTTTCAAAATAATTTTTAAAAAATCTAACCTGGGACAGGTTTTTGGGACAGGTTCTTGGGACAGGTTCTTGGGGGTTCTTGGACAGGTTCTTGGGACAGGTTCTTGGAAGATTATGAGTTTGAAAGTTTGACCAATTTTTAATGTCAATGCATAATATGCAAGATCCTGTGCAAGAAACCTGCTGTCACTGGCAGATAAAAAGGAGAGGAGCAGATGCACAAAATTAGTTCTAAAGAGGAGAGATTACAAGCCATTATTGATTGCAGTCGCATAGGCACCTGGGAATGGAATATTCAGACAGGTGAAACAGAATTCAATGAAGCCTGGGCAAAAATTGTTGGTTATACTCTGGATGAATTGGCTCCTATAAGCATAAAAACATGGGAAAAGCTTGCCCACCACGATGATCTCGAAACATCAGGCAAGTTATTGGAACGTCATTTTTCCGGCGAACTTTTTTATTATGATTTTGAAAGTCGCATGAGACATAAAGATGGTCATTGGGTCTGGGTTCATGATCGTGGCAAAGTTGTATCCTGGTCTGATGATGGTAAACCAATTTTAATGATCGGCTCTCATGATGACATTACTGATCGCAAAAAAATTGAGCAATCATTAGAGGAAAATGCAATTCTTTTCAGTGGAATATTTGATTCAAGTCCCATTGGCATTGCCATTGTGGAACCGGAATCCCAACGCTTTGTTCGTGCCAATAAAGGATTTCTTGATATTGTTGAATATTCTGAAGATGAATTGTGTGAAAAAAAAGTTTCTGATATCACACACCCTGATGATTGGAAAATAGAAGAGAAAGCAATTGCCGATAGGCTTGGCGGTTATGTAAACGATTACACTTCCGAAAAAAGATATATAACAAAATCAGGTAGAATTCGCCATGTATATATAAAAGGTAATTTACTGCATGATAAAGGAGGCAATCTGCTTGCTGTTGCAAACGTTATAGATATCACAGAAAAGAAAATATCGGAAAGAAAAATAGAGCATCTCAACAAAGTTCTTCTTGCAATAAGAAATGTTAACCAATTGATAACAAAAGAGCATGATCCTGAAAAGCTGATTAAGGGAGCTTGCAAAAATCTGACTGAGACGCGAGGCTACCATGGTGCCTGGATTATGGTGCAAAGCGAATCTGGTGCAATAGAAACAATTTGTTCTTCAGGTCTTGGATCGGAATTTCTTGATTTAAAAAAGAAACTCCTTTCAGGAAAAAGTATTTACTGTGTTGCAAAATCTCTTTCTGAAGACTGCGTTCAAGTTATAGACTCTCCTGTGGATATATGCGGTGATTGTCCACTAAACAATCAGTACAGTAACCTGTCAGCCATGAGCATCACTCTTAAATATGGCGAAACTATTTATGGAATACTGTCAGTATCAATACCAGCCGATCTTGCCCATGATGAATCTGAGAAATCCCTTTTACTGGAAGTTGCCGATGATATTGCATTGGCATTACACAATTTGCAGGCTGAGGAAAAAGCACGAATTGCTGCTGAGAGGGAAAGTATTCTGGCCGAAATGCTCGATATTGCGCCAAGCTCTATAACCATACATGATGCTTGCGGTAATTTTTGGTTTGCAAATCAAAAGACCTTCTCATTGCATGGCTATACCAAAGATGAATACATGAAAATTAACCTGCATGATTTGGATGTACCTGAATCTGAGGAGCTTCTTGCGGAGCGAGTCAGGCTTATTGAACAGAATGGTGAGGCCTGTTTCGAGGTAGAACATTTTCGAAAGGATGGGTCATTTTTTCCACTCGAAATATTTGCCAAACAAATTGTCTGGGAAGGCAAAAACGCAGTTCTTAGTATAGCCACGGACATAACAGAGCGCAAAAATGCAGAGGAATCACTCAAGGAAAGTGATTTGAGATTTCATAAAATGTTGAACGCTGTTCCTGATATGATTTCAATACATGATCCTGATTTGAACATTGTATTTAGTAACTGGAATGGATTTGCCGCTGTTGAACATGGCAAACGTAAACTTGGAACAAAGTGCCACCTCACTTATCGGGGCTATGATAAAATCTGTCCCGACTGCAAGGCAAAGCAGGTTCTTAATACAAATGAACCATTTCAAGAGGAACTTAAACTTCCGGACGGCTCATGGTATAATATTCGGGTTTTCCCTATTCCGGACACCAAAGGTGATCCATATCTTTTTGTCGAATGGGTACAGGATATTACTCTTCGCAAAAAATCAGAAGTTGACCTGGCTGAAGAAAAAGAGCGTCTTATCGTAACGCTGCAAAGCATTGGGGATGGGGTTATAACGACCGATACAAACGGGAACATCGTTTTGATGAATAAGACCGCTGAAGAAATGACGGGCTGGTCTTCTTCCGAGGCCAGGGGCAGGCCGTTGGAAGAGGTATTCAATATTATTAATGAAATCACTCGAGAACAATGTGAAAATCCTGTTACAAAGGTGTTGAGTAGCGGTCATGTTGTTGAGCTGGCTAATCATACGTCATTAGTTACACGAGACAATCGGGAATTGATTATTGCAGATAGTGCAGCCCCGATTAAAAATGCGTTAAATGAAACAATAGGTGTTGTTCTGGTATTTCGTGACATGACAGAAAAGCAAAAATTTCTCGAAATTGTGCAGAATTCCCAGAAGCTTGATTCTCTTGGAATTCTTGCTGGAGGTATAGCCCATGATTTTAACAATCTTCTTGGTGGTATTTTCGGTTACATTGATATGGCGATTGAATCTTCAGATGTTAAAATCATTTCCAGTTATTTATCCAAAGCTATTACCACCATCGAAAGGGCTAGGGATCTTACCCGGCAGCTGCTGACTTTCGCCAAAGGAGGTGCCCCGGTACAAAAAGTTGAAAAGCTGTTTCCCTTTGTTCAGGAAACCGCACTATTTGCGTTGAGCGGCTCTAACGTTACCTGCAATTTTGATGTTCCCCAGGATCTGTGGACTTGTAATTTTGATAGAAATCAGATTGGACAAGTCATTGACAATCTCATTATTAATTCACAACAGGCCATGCCGGCGGGAGGAACAATATCTGTTACAGCACGAAACATTACATTGTCGGAAAAAATGCATCCGATTCTGTCAGAAGGCAAATATGTAAAACTATCAATAAAGGATTCAGGAATAGGAATACCTCCTGATATGCTCCCCAGAATTTTTGATCCTTTTTTCACTACAAAAGAAAAAGGCCATGGACTCGGTCTGGCAACCTGTTACTCTATTATCACAAGGCATAATGGTTGTATTGACGTTGATTCCTGGCAAGGTAAAGGCAGTGTTTTCCATATATACCTGCCCGCATCAGATAAAATGATTTCTTCTGCTGAAAGGAAATCTGCAGGCAGGCATAAAGGCAGTGGAATTTTTCTTGTGATGGATGATGAAAAGGCTATGCTCGAAATCATAAGATCAATGCTTGAATCCTTCGGCTATTCTGTTGTTTGTAAAGAAAACGGGAGAGATGCAGTGGATTACCTTGCATCAGAAATTGAAGCTAATCGTTCAATATCCGGAATGATTTTTGACATGACAATTCCTGGAGGAATGGGCGGCAAAGAAGCAATTGCAGAGATAAGAAAATTAAATGCTGATATCCCTGCGTTTGTTGCAAGCGGTTACGCTGATGGACCTGTCATGAAGAATCCTGTCGAATATGGCTTTACTGCAAGTATTTCAAAACCATTCAGGCGGATTGAGCTGATGGAAATGCTTGAAAAGTATATAACTCCCAAAGGCGGGTCAGGTCAGTAGTTCTCTCCAGTCAAAAGTTCTCTTCCCGATAAAGTTCAATAGTGCTTACAACATGCAAAAGAGCATGTTTTCTTGTTAATCACCTTTTAACTGCTATATTCATTTGATGAACATCATAAATTATGGCTTTTGGATAATAAATGCCTTCTGCAAAAATCAGAAAAAAGGTGGTTTGTTTTACTTATGCGCCGGATTGGGGTGAAAGATGCCTTTGCAAAATGATGATGCAACTAAAGCTGGAATGAAAGCGATGCTGGACCAACTTGAGAGACAGCAAAAAATGATTGGTGAATTGCAGGTTCTGTTGCAGACCAGTGAGGATAATGCGGCAAATCTGGACAATCGTGTGTTTCAGATGCGAACGCTGCTTCAGTCAGGCAAGGGGTTCTCTCAGATGCATGACCTGCAGAGTTTGCTGGATGCTTTTATGGCTGTTTGCCGTGAGCGCTACGGTGCCATTAATTCGACCGTGTTATTGCTGGACGATCTTGATCCTAAACGAATCCTGTATCGTGTGCGCGGGTACTTCGGTGTAGATGCCCATTTTGTTGATTCCTCCGGCGTTGAAGAAGAATTGTATATGTTTAAGCTGCCGCATGATCGGGGACTATTGTGGCAGCTGATACATCAGGGCGACGTATTTGCCGTTCGTGATATGCGACGTCTGCCGCGATTTGAGACTGCTTTTAAAAAGTGGAATCTGGGTATTCTTCATTCGGATATATGGGTGCCACTCATTCGCGGTGCCGATGTACTGGGGATATTGACACTGGGTGAATGCGCGGATGGATCCCAGATACCGGAGTCGGATTATACTTTTTTGGAAGAGATTGCTGCGGTGGCGGCCACCAATATTGATTCGACACTCAAATACGAGAAAAATAATCGCATTCTGCGAAATCTGCAAACCCTGTATGACGTGAACCAGCAGCTTATCAATGTGAACGATTATAAGCACCTGGTAAAGGAGACGCTATCTACAGCGGTAAAAGCATTACATGCACAAAAAGCCAATCTGATGTTGCTCAACAAAGATACCAATCGTTTGGAAATCAAGGTGGTGTATGGGGATATTCCCGCATCTACCGTTGAAGCGATTAATGAGGGAAACCTGGAAACGCGGTCGTTCGAAATTGGTGAGGGGGTAGCCGGCAAAACCGCATTGACTCGAAAACCGATTCGAATCAATGATCGACTGGAAATTGAACAGGTCGGGCGCTATCCGGTTTACTGTATAATGTCCGTTCCTATTGTTTATGGGAACAATGTGGAAGGGGTGATAACCCTGACCAACAAAGTGCGGCAAGGGACGAATGACCTTGAGTTGGATCCTCTTGGTCGTTTTGGTGTGGACGATGAACAGCTTCTCGTTTCTCTGGCAGACAATGCTGCCACGAATCTGAATAAAACCCGAATGTATAATGCGTCCATTACCGATCGTCTTACCAATTTGTACAATGCCCGTCATTTTGAATCCCGTCTGAGTGAATTGCGGGAGAGTGCGCGGGTTGCACAGACCAATTTTTCTCTGGCCATTGTTGATATTGATTTTTTTAAAAAGTTCAATGACACCCACGGTCATATGGCAGGGGATTTTGTGCTGGAGAAAACAGCTGCGTTATTCAGAGATGCGGTTCGGCAGGGGAGCGATGATATCTGTTTCCGCTACGGTGGAGAGGAGTTCTGTATGCTCTTGCCCAATACCACAGCCCTTGAGACGGCGGAGCAGATGGACCTTTTCAGGAAATCGGTTGAGAATGCGCTGTATCCCTGGGAAGGGAAGGAACTGTATTGTACGGTTTCGGTTGGAGTTGCCGAGTTCGCGGGTCTGGATGAAAACCTGTCAATTTTTGAGACAGCTGACAAGTCCCTGTATGCTTCTAAAGAGGGTGGACGCAACCGGGTATCCTGCTACTCCAACGGGGAGATTCTCCCTTTTTAATTTCTGGTTTTCATGGACAATCAGGCCATCCAAAATTAAATAGTTGAAAATAATTAAAAAATCTAACCTGGGAGGGGTATTTGGGTATAATGTACGAGAGATCTTTGCCAGATGGGAGCTGGTAATTGGAAATTTAAAGATACAATGCTCCCATAAGTCTGCAATTGGTACATGAATACATATCTGAACTTTTTGAATACGCTTTCCAATAAAGTGGTTGGGGAACATTTGCATCATGAAAAGTTGGTTAACTGGGTAAATTCTTATAGTGCAAAAGAACATGAAGAGACCCGCG
>JAFGVO010000365.1 GCA_016937935.1 Deltaproteobacteria bacterium
AAGCCCCCCGGCACAGACGCACCAGAAAAAGCCCTCCGGCCACCTGAAGGGGGAGATCTTTAAACTAATCACTTTTACAGGTTCTCATTTTTAATCTGTGATGGATTCTCTCTACTCATGTTGAACTGAATTACTGATTATTCTTTCTTTAATACGAGAGTTTTCAATGCTTATTGGATCAGGGGAAAGTTGGATGGCGGTTTTCATTATTGATTCAGCCTCTTTTTCACCTTTTTTATTATGGTGAATTAAGGCAACTGGCTGACCTTTATCAACTTTATCTCCTTTTGAAACAGTAAATTGGATGCCGGTTGAAGGATCAATGTTATCCTCTTTTTTTATTCTGCCCGCCTGTACTTTAAGGGCTGCAAATGCTGTTTTTACAGGATCAATGTCTGTTATAAATCCATCAAAAGGGGCTTTTATCTCTATTTTACCTGTGGCCTTTGGAAGAATTGCTGTATCCCCGCATACTTTACTGTTGCCACCCTGGGCTTCTATAACCTGTGCAAAAAGGTCAAGTGCTTTTCCATTGTTTAAAACTTCAGCAATCATTTTTTTACCATCATCTGTATTGCTGCATTTTCCCCCAAGCAAAAGCATGTGAGCCCCCAGTTCTTTTGTCAGTTCAATAGTGTCCTTTGGACCTTTTCCGCTTAATACGTCAATAGCTTCTGCTGTCTCAAGGGCATTTCCAACAGTCATTCCTATGGGAGTGTTCATGTCCGTTAAAAGGGCGTGAACTTTTTTTCCGGCACCTTCTCCAATACGGGAGAGTGTCAGCGCAAGCTCTTTTGCCTGCTTAAAACTTTTCATAAATGCACCTTTTCCAAATTTCACATCCAGAACAAGTGCATCAATTCCTTCGGCCAGCTTTTTACTCATAATTGAAGATGATATAAGAGGAATTGACTCAACGGTACCAGTGACATCTCTTAGGGCATAAAGTTTTTTATCTGCAGGGGCCAGATCATCTGTCTGACCAATTAAAAACAGACCAAAATCTTTCAACATCTGTGAAGCTTTTTTTGAAGACAAATTAACATTAAATCCCGGAATTGACTCAAGCTTGTCAAGTGTCCCTCCCGTATGTCCAAGACCTCTTCCGGATATCATAGGAACAGGAACTCCACATGCTGCAACAGCAGGAGCAAGACAGACAGATATTTTATCTCCAACTCCACCGGTTGAATGTTTATCCACCTTTATTCCTTCAACATTATTATGGGTCATAATGTTTCCCGAATGAAGCATGGCATCAGTCCAGATATTAAGCTCTTCTTCATTGAGACCATTAAAAAAAACAGCCATGAGGAGAGCAGACATCTGATAATCAGGTATTGTTCCTGCAGTATAACCGTTTATAATCTCAGTTATCTCTTCTTTATCAAGAGTGTAACCATCACGTTTTTTAGAAATTATTAAAGGGGTATTAAATGTCATTTAACTAATATTGATCCAAAAACTGACTTAGGCCAGAAGTTATTTTTGGGGAACTATTAAAATTTCAATTTTATCAGCGGGGATATTTTTATCAGCCTCTTTATCACCGGTTTTGGGAATGGCACCTTTGCCCTCAACTGTTAAAACTTCGGCAGCAACACCCTCATTT
The DNA here is from genome assembly GCA_016937935.1 of Deltaproteobacteria bacterium. GTDB lineage: Bacteria > Myxococcota_A > Polyangia > JAAYKL01 > JAAYKL01 > JAFGVO01. The sequence continues at coordinate 1,613 of JAFGVO010000365.1, forward strand.
ACAAGCGCCTCTTTTACAGATTCACCTTTTTTAGCTGAAAGCTCCATATTCTTTTTATCTTTTGTTGATGTGCTGGAATATGCAGAAATAACAAAAGTATTTCCGCTTTTAGCTTTAACCATTGCCGCAAGTTCTTTAATTATTGGCTCGGACTCTGCATTTATAGAACCTTTACCTTTATCAAAAACAATTGGTTTAACAAATATAATCTGATCTTTATCAACACGTACAAAATCAGGACATCCATCTTCGTCTTCAGCACCATTCATGCTTTCAGCATCATTTGGACATTTATCATCTGTATCCGCAATACCGTCGCTGTCATTATCAAGGTCAGGACATCCATCTTCATCCATATAACCGTCCATGTCCTCTTTTTCATTTCCGCATTTATCCTCTGTGTCCGCTACACCGTCTTTATCATTGTCAAGATCCGGACATCCGTCTTCATCTTCAAACCCGTCCATATCTTCAGCATCATCAGGACAAATATCCTCTTCATTTATCATACCATCATGATCGTTATCTGTTTCAGGACAGCCCTGTTTTTCCGCAAGACCGGCAACATCAGGACACTGGTCAGAAATATCATCTATGCCATCTTCGTCATTATCCGGATCAGGACATCCGTCATCGTCGTCAAAACCGTCTTTGTCTTCAGCCTCTTTGGGACAGCTGTCAAGTTCGTCAATAATCTGGTCGCGATCCATGTCCTGAGGAGTTGTATCTCCTGCAATTGAAATGGCCAGTCCACCTGAAATAGCCATATATCTTGTGCCGCTTCCAATGGCCACGTGCATAAATCTCGCATATGGTCCCATATTAATATTTTTGAAAAGAGCAAACTCATATCCAACACCAATATCATATGCGGCATGATCCTCATAAACGTGATTTACGTAGCTGAAATGGGCATCAATCCACATATTCCCTGCGGCAGTTCCTCCATCAGCCAGTGCACCATTAGTATCTGATAAAAACCTCAGTCTAAAACCGGCACCAACAAATGCACTTGTAAGACTCTCGGATTTAGGACCTCCGACAAGGGTATTAAAACCACCCTGAAAGGATAATGCCAGGGGTTCAAGCAACACTATATCAAACCCGACTAAACCCTGAACACCCATGTTTTCATATTGATTTTTCTTAAGGTTTTCACCCATACCGTAAACAAATCCAACACCTAGATGAAGATTAAATTTATCATGAGTCGGCCTGTAAAGATCCCCGCTTGCAACTTCATCTGCTTTTGCTTCTGTCTTTGAATCTTCAGCGACCGCAACCATGGATATAAGCAGTGTAAAAAGCACTGTGGTTGTAATAAGAATATTTTTTTTCATAAACATGACTTTCTTGTTTCCTCCTGATTAAACGCAAAATTTCCAATGCGCATATCTTGTAACATATAAAACATGTTAAAATATGAAAATTAAATAGGCAACAGTTAAATTTAAAGTCAAAACTAAAATTTAAAGAATATTCTTACTATTTTTGGGTGACAATTATACTAAAAATGTGGATAAATTAGAAACTAAACCTGTAATGGTTAGAAATAATTAAAAATGAAGAACATTATATTCAAAACATCACTCATAATTCTACTGCTTTTTACTGCATCATGTTCATCTTCCAAAAAAAGAGCATCATCACAACTGGACTATTCCAAATCAGCAATGATCCTGTATGAAGAAGGTGTCTATGCTTTCGAAAAAGAGCGGTGGGGTGAAGCTGAGAAGATATTCATGGATGTTGGAAGATTATATCCATACAGTAAATTTGCACCAATCAGCGAATTAAGAGTTGCTGACTGTCATTTTAATCTGGGTTCCCATCCTGAAGCTGCTGTTGAGTACCAGCATTTTCTAAAAACATATCCAACTCACGAACTTGCCCATTATGCTGCATTTAAAAAAGCAGAATCATATTATGAACAGATTCCATCCCAATGGTTTTTAACTCCCCCGACATATGAAAAAGATCAAACAGCAACAAGGGATGCAAGAAGTGCCTTTGCCAGTTTTATAAAAAGATATCCTGATAGTGAATATGTTAAAGAAGCCAAAGAGTTATACACAGAGGTTGAAGATGCTCTTGTTCAACACGAAATGTATGTCGCGTCTTTTTATCTAAAAAGAGAAAAAAGAAAAGCTGCTGCCGTAAGACTTGAAAGTATCGGTAAACAGTTTCCGGGATCAGATCTTGTACCGGATGCAATGTTTCTACAGGCAATAACTCTTCTGGAAATGGGTAAAAAAGAAGATGCTTTAATGCTTTTCGGCTATATCAAAACTTTATACCCGGGGCATCCTCAGGCAATGAGAGCAAAAAAATATCTCAGAGCATTTAATTTAAACTTGCAGACTGGTGAGGTAAAAGATGGTCAGTAAACAACTTCTAAATCTTGAAAAAGGCAGAGATCTCTATGCAAACAACGAATATGAAGAGGCTGAAAAATATCTTTTAGAAGCGAGTACCTGCTTTGAAAATTATGCCGACATCTGGAATATGCTCGGGGTCATCAGCAATACCAAAAATGATATTGACACTGCCCAGAGCTATTTTGAAAAAGCCTTAAAATTAAATCCCAATTACACAGATGCTGCACTTAATCTTGCAGTAACATATAATGAACAGGGAAAATATTCAAAAGCAAAGATGATCCATGAGCAGGTAATTTTAACCCGTAAAAATAAAATTGGAGCAGAACCTTTTGCCATCGGAAAAATTACCAATATGCATGCAGAGCTTGCAACAGCTTATGCTGAACTTAATATGTATGATAAAGCTGTGGAACAATACAGGCAGGCTCTTAATTTAAGTCCGGATTTTGTAGATATAAGAACAAAATTTGCTCAACTCCTCCGTGAAAACGGCAACCTTAAAGAGGCCGTTGTACAGTTAAAACTTGTCCTGGAATCAAAAGAAAACTATCTGCCTGCCCTGATTTCTCTCGGAATGACATATTATGCCCTTGAGGACAAAGACAAAGCAGAACAAATGTGGCAAAATGCAACAAATATTAATCCCGAAAATGTTGCAGCAGGGATGTATCTTCGAATGATAAAACAACTAAAAGCAATGGATGAGGCTGAAGCTGCCGGTGTTCACCTTGAAGTTGAAGTCGAAAAAACAGATCCGGCACCTCCGGCCAATGATGAGCTTAAGATATCATCAGAATCAGATCCTGATTTGAGTTTCACATATACTGATGATGAAAAATAAAAGCCTGAATAAATTTTCATAACAATTCAAACTGTTTACAAAAAACAATCTCTTCGGGTTGAGGTTCTTCCAAATAGTAATTTATCGAGTGTTCTTCGTTTGGATACTCATGTGCACACTGGTTGATATTATAATCAAAATACATGCAGTTTTCACAGGTAAATTTAAACGAATATCGTATTTGCTGTTCCTGAAAATTTTTATTAAAAGGTATTTTCATAAAATATAAATAAATTTAAAGAAGTACGTTCTCAAATTGTTTATAATAAGACTTATATAAAATTGCCACCTATAATCCATTTAAGGAAAACATAATGAACTCAAAAATAAAAATTTTCATAACATTTTGGCAATTCATTGTTCTGTTAATAGTTCAGGGTTGTTACCAGGCATCACAAATTGAAGCAGACAGCAGTGACAGATCTGATAATATTTATGATAGTGAAACTGATTCTGACAACATTTTAAACACCGATGTAAATATCAATGATACTTCTGAAACAGACTGGCAGACAGATAGTGAAACAGACCGGGGGACAGATAGTGACGGTATTGCCGAAACAAACTATGCCCTCTACTTTGATGGAAGTGGCGATTATGTCCGGATTCCCCATGATGATGTTTTAAATCTAAGTGACCAATGGACAATTGAATGCTGGTTTCTCTTTTATAATGAAGATGACACTCTCCAGCCTATTTTAAGGAAAGGCGATGAATTGATAAAAGTTTCCGCTTACTTTTTATATGCGAGATATGAAGGAGAATATTCAATCGCCGGGTACGGAATATCAGAAAGTAAATATTTAGGATTAAAAAGTATAAACCCGCTTCAGGCAGGTATGTGGACACATATGGCCTTTACCTATGACCATGGAATTAGCGAGCTTTATATCAACGGAGAACTTATTAATAGAATTGATAAAAGCGCAGACAATACTTCTGTAAAAACAACATCAAGAGATTTGATAATTGGCGCAATATTAACATCAAGTAACACGGGTTATTTTTATGGAATGATTGATGAAATAAGAATTTCTTCAATTGACAGATATAACATTAACTTTACACCCGAAGAGGCTTTTTCTACAGATAACAATACAATTGCTCTTTGGCATTTTAATGAAGGCGGCGGCACTACAGTTACAGATTC
>JAFGVO010000366.1 GCA_016937935.1 Deltaproteobacteria bacterium
CTTATTTATTTAGTTTAAATATTGTATATAATATTGCAATTCAAAATATAAAATAATCATTAACGCGACAAGAAACAAAAATGAATCAAACACCAACACTTATAACATCATTAGACGGTACCATTATAAGTATAAATGATACCGTTAGTGCAATCACAGGTCTTCCATCATCAGCAATGATTGATAAACCTCTGACAGATATTTTGTCTCCCGAATTTCAAAAAAGAATGGAATATGAACTGAAGGCTTTTAAAAACGGTTCTCAGAATCATGGACGAGTAAATGCTGCAATTATTGGTATTGACTCAAGTGTTAGAAGGCTAAGTTTTGGCATATCCACTCATTCTGCTTCAGAACTGATTATCGAACTTGCCCCTGATGGCAGCAGTGGAGGACAGATATATTTTACATCCTCATCAATTTCTGAATCTCAAAAACTTCTGCCTGTAGCAAGAAGAATTGCCGCAATCAGCCGCCGTGCTGATTCCAAACAGGAGCTATTATCCAAATCAATGGCTGTATTAACTGAAGTTACAGATGCAATATGTGCAGCAGCAATTGAATGGGGCGGTTCAGTGTCAGACTGGCCAATTGCAGCCACATCTGGTAATTTTGACAAGGAGTTCTTAAAAGGAATATTTCGTTCATCGGTAATTGGCCGTCTCGCTCGAGGGGATGTAATTGTAAAAGATGCATTTGAAGATGGTTCAATTTCAAATTACTCTCTTGTACTTCTTCCACTTATGGCATCAGAAACCCCTGAGGCCGTGGTAATATTATATATCAACGAGAGCACTGTAATGTCTCCAAGAGAACAGCAGACTCTCGGCCTTTTAGGAGAGATTATCGGTCTGGGGTTGAAATCTCTTTCAGTATTTGAAGAATCCGCAGATGATTACCACTCAAGACCGGCAGATACTGAAGCGACAATTGCTCTTGGAAGACTGTCAGCAGGACTTGCACACGAAATTAACAACGCAGTAACAGTTTTGAAAAATAATACAGAGCGAATATCCGCTGATGCAAAACGGTTTGGACATCACCTCTCTAATGAGGAACTTACTAGAGATTCCATAAATGCTGTTAAAATTATTGCTGATCTTACCAATGCTTTAAAAGCTTTTGCCCCGGAAGAAACGAGAGATTCTGCCCCAATAAATTTTGCCAGAATAATTGATATGGTTATTTCTTCAGTAAGGTTTTATGCAAAAAGAGGCGTTGACCTCTCAATTGCAATTCCCCCGGATGACACGCTTATGGTAAAATGCAGAAGTCATTACCTTATCAAATCTCTCTACCTGATATTTGTTGAACTAATTGAGGCAGCACTTGCATCAAATAAACTTTTAAACATTACTATTAATGTAAGCCGTAAAAATAAGTCTGTTCTCTGCAATATTTCAGTATCAGCAACAGATTTTAATATACCAACTATTTTATTAAGCCAGGTTCAAAAAGACGGTGTACTTGCAAGACTGGTAAATCGTTCCGGAGCACAACTTGGTTACGATATTGAAGGCAACAATCTCTCTTTGGTTATTGAACTTGAAGCAGTGCCTGAAAAAGCCCAAAAATCATCCCCTCCAAATCAAATTGCAGGAGATAAAAACATATCAAAAAATACAAGAGGAACAATTCTTATTGTAGATGATGACCCGGCAATCGTACGTTCAACAAGAAGGGTTCTGGAAAAAGATTACGATATTTTAGCCTCAACAAGTGCTGATGATGCAATAAAAATTTTTGAATCAGGACGAAAGATTGATGTAATAATTCTTGATATTTTTATGCCTGAAACAAGTGGAATTGAGCTTGTTAAAATACTTAAAAACAAAAACGAATCCATTGAAAAAAGCATAATATTTATTACTGGCGGATCTGCTGATCAGGAAATTTCATCGTATCTTGCCGAAACATCAATTCCCATGGTAGAAAAACCAATCGATATTGATATTCTTCAAAACTGCATCCACAATATAATGTACAAATAGATTAAATTGATTAAATCAGGATTCAAACAGAATTAAAGATCAGATATTTTTTCAGCTACTTCGTTAAATGTAAGCACCCTTCCATTAACCATATAGGAGGGTGTTCCTTTTATATGATTTGTTTTACTTTCATCATAAATTTTCTGAGCTCTCTCAATTGTCTCTTTTTGGTATAGGCAATTATTAAAAGATTTCTCTGAAAGTCCCAGAGATTTAACAAGTCCTGGAACATACTCTCTATATTTTATAGTACTTTTAAATCTGGGATGTTCAATGACAAAATCATTCCATTTCCAGTAATCAACTTGTTTGGATGCACATATGGCGGAACGCACAAGTTCACATTTACCGGCTTTGATTATATCATTATTAGGCATACAGCTCATTCTTGCATAATCATGTCGAACCAGTCTTATTTTATCAAATTTGCGAGCAATAAGAGCTCTAAGTTTTTTGTGAGTATCAGGGCAGTGAGGACAATCGAAATCAAGATATTCATGAATTTCAAGAACAGGTTCTTTTGCACCTATCCATGCATAGGTATCTTCAAGGACACCCTTTGATGCCTCATCAACATTTTTACGCCAGTCAACAGGGGCTAAAAACAGTAAATAACCTGCAATAGAAACAGCAAAGATTGCAGCGACTGCGACAGATATAATAAGTAACATTTTTTTTTTCATTATATACTCCCAAATAATTACATTAAAATTGCTATAAAATTAAAAGCCGGTAAAAACCCTGTGCTATGTAGCAAGAACTAAGAAATATTTAAAGTCTTTACTTGACGAATAAACAAAACAAAGCATAACTAAACCTGAATTTTAAAAATAAATTCAATTATTATTACAAGCAACATAATTAAAAAAAGAGTTAATATAAGATGCCCTCACTAACAGAACTTGAAATTGAATCACGCCGAGTACTTGTTCGAGTAGATTTTGATATCGAAATTAAAAACGGTAAAATTGAAAATACATCAAAAATTGAAAATGTACTTCCAACTATAAATTATCTTATTGAAAATGAAGCCAAAGTTATCCTTATGAGTAATCTTGGAAACCCTGGAGGGAAAACAGATACATCAATGTCATTAGAGCCGGTTGCAGAATATCTTGCGTCTCTTCCTCAGATTGGAGAGATAATATTGACAGATTCATGCGTTGGAGACGGAGCAAAAAATGTCATTCAGACACTTAGAGAAAATCAGATCTGTCTTCTTGAAAATCTGGACTTTCATATTGGAGAAGAGAACTGTGATGACAAGCTGGCGAAACAGCTAGCATCATTTTGTGATATTTATGTCAACGAGGCGTTTTCAATTTCCCATAAGAAACTGGCGTCAACAACAACCATAAACAATCACGCAAGAATTACCTGTCCGGGATTTCAATTTACAAAAGAACTTGAAGCACTAAAAAAAATAGTCCACAAACCTGCATCACCATTTATTGTTATTTGGGATGGTGATGATTTAAATTATGACATTGAAGTTATTGAGAAACTTCTTGAATATGCTGATACAATTCTATTATCAGGAATAAATGGCGCCACATTTGCAGCCTCAGCAAATGTTGAAACCGGAAAAACTGAAATTAACAAAAAAAATCTTCCTTTATGCAGAGATCTGACTGATAGAATCAGACTGAATAAACGGAAAATTAATTTTCAAACTCCTGTGGATTTTACAATAAGCCAGGATGATGAATCAAAAACATTACTAAATTCTGAAATTGGTAAATCATCTATAATTACAGAAGCAGGAACAAAAACAATCAATAATTATAAACAGATTATTAGAAAAGCCGGAACTGTTTTATGGCTTGCCAACAGCAAAAAAGCAGCAACTGTCCCAGCTGCTGCATCTAGTGAACTTGCAAAAGCAATTGCCGGATCATCAGCATACTGTGTGGCTCTTGGAGCAAAAGCTGTAAATACAATTAAAATTGCAGCACTTGAAAAAGGCTTTGATCACATATGCGGGTCTTCAACTGCACCAATGCAAATTTTAAAAGGTAAATCACTTCCGGCAGTAACAGCAATTGGACTTTCAAACAGTAAACCATTGTAAAACCCTCTAAAAAAGCCGGGTTTTGCTGAAAAATAATCAATTCCTTTTTATTAAAAGGGCAGAAAAGATGAGGTAATAAAATGCGTAAAGCCTATGTAGCCGGAAACTGGAAAATGAACTGCACAATTCAAGAAGCAACAGATCTTGCCAAAGAGCTTGTAAAAGGTCTTGCAAGTGATGCAAATGCTGATGTTGCAGTAATTCCTTCATTTTTACAAATTGCAGCAGTTAAAGAAGTTGTTAAAGGCACAGCTGTAAAACTTGGAGCTCAAGATGTATATTTTGAAAACAACGGCGCTTTTACCGGAGAAATATCTACAGCAATGCTTAAAGATGCGGGCGTAGAATTTGCTCTTGTAGGCCACTCGGAAAGACGTCATGTTATTGGTGAAACTGATGCAATCATCCGCAAAAAACTTGATGCTCTTTTAGCTGCAGATCTTGAAGTTATTCTCTGTGTTGGAGAGCTTTTAAGTGAAAGAGAATCTGGAGATACCGAGAAAGTTCTTGATACTCAGGTTAAAGCCGGAATCACAGGTCTTTCAAGCGCACAGTTAGAAAAAGTAACAATTGCTTATGAACCTGTATGGGCAATTGGAACAGGAAAAGTTGCATCTACAGAACAGGCTCAATCAGCTCATAAATATATCCGTGAACTTGTAGCTTCAATGTTTACTCAGGAAGATGCAGACAAAATGCGTATTCAGTACGGTGGAAGCGTAAAACCAGACAATGCAAAAGATCTTCTTGCTCAACCTGATGTTGATGGTGCACTTGTTGGTGGTGCAGCACTTAAAGCTGACTCATTTCTTGGAATTATTGCCGGAGCTTAACCCCTTTTGCCCGGGTTAATCCTGATAACCTCTATATTCATCAAAACTTACCGCATTATTACTTGCTGCAATATCATCAATATCAATAATTCTATTAGCTACGGTCTGAACAAACTGATGGTCTCTTGAGGCAAATAAAACTGTTCCTTTAAATCTGATTAAACCATCATTTACAGCTGTTATACTCTCAAGATCAAGGTGATTGGTAGGTTCATCAAGCATAAGTACATTTGCACCTGACATCATCATTCTGGCAAGCATGCACCTCACTTTTTCTCCACCGGAAAGAACATGAGCCTTTTTAAGAGCATCATCACCTGCAAAGAGAACTTTTCCAAGGAAACCTCTTAAATATGTTTCAAACTCCTCTTTAGCATAGGGTTTTAACCAATCTAAAAGAGTCACATCCTGATTTTCGAAATATTTATTATTATCTGCGGGGAAATATGAACGTGTAGTTGTGACTCCAAATGTAAAGCTTCCTTCATCAGGTTCAATTTCTTCAGCCAAAATCTGAAAAAGTGTCTTAATTGCAATATCGTTTTCACAAAGAAAAACAGTTTTTTCACCTTTATTAATTGTAAAGGTAAGATTATCAAGAACTTTTACACCATCAACAGTTTTACTGAGTCCTTCTACTCTTAAAATATCTTTTCCAGCCTCACGGTCAGGCTTAAAGTCAATAAATGGATACTTTCTGCCAGAAACAGGAAGATCATC
>JAFGVO010000367.1 GCA_016937935.1 Deltaproteobacteria bacterium
CACTGCTTCCAGGCAGAGGAAAATCCGATGCAGAAAAAGCAATCGGCGATTATTCCGGAATCATTGTCTGCGATGGCTACACAGTTTCCAAATCGTCCTGAAGCGATACGTAAGAAATTTAAAAAATTACAAAAAGATTATGGGAAATTGTCAGTATGTTATGAGGCTGGACCTTGTGGATATAGTTTATATTGGCAGTTAATCGGTATGAATATTGAGTGTATTGTTGTTGCACCATCGCTGATTCCTCGAAAGCCAGGGGATAAAGTCAAGACAGATAGTCGTGATTCTGTGAAGCTGGCACGTTGCCATCGAGCAGGAGATTTAACCCCTGTATGGGTTCCCGATGAGGCACATGAGTCTCTTAGAGATTTAGTCAGAGCAAGAGGATCTATGAAGAAGGAGCAGAGGTCTGCCAGACACAGGTTGTCAAAATTTTTATTAAAAAGAGGATTTCATAACAAATAATTTGTAAACGCTTGACAGGTCATTCCATATCAGGGTTTTGGGCCTTCCCGTAGGTAAATCACCAGTCCCGTAGCGGGTTTGCGGCGTTTTTTTGAGTAAAAATTGGTGGCTAGTTTGTGGCTGTCAGGTCAGTTTCGGTCTTTTTGGCTGCATTTTGTGCCCGGTAGTGTTTGCCTGCATACCCTTTTCTGCGGTTGTCGTCTTTCCAGAATAGGTATTGTCCGCAGGCTCTTATTTCGTCTACTGCTTCTTTTAGGTGGGTGTAGGCTTTGTCGCGGATTAGTTTGGTTTTGTTGTCTTCTGCGTTGTCTGCTCTTGCCTGGCCTCGCAGTTCGCCCATTTCTTTACTTTTTTGGGCTGCCAGTTCAATTTTATTCATATCAAAGCTTATTGCTTTTAATGGCTCGGGGTTTTCACGACCGATTTCACTTAGGTCGATTAGGTCCTGAATCATGTCGGCGTTGCTGTTGCCTTCTGCAACTTTATTAACTCGCTGTAGGAGGTTTTCTTTTTTGCGGTAGGCGTAGCGCATTGAGTGGATGATGTCGTCCCCCAGTTCAAAGGCTTCGGGATTCGGTGTTCCATGCTATCTGAGCGTCCTGACGGGCGAGCATGAGGTTGTTCCATATTGACTGGGCAACACTGGCTGCGTCAGTGCGTACGGGGAGATCTTCTAAAAAGTTCAGGAGAAATACCTGCTTTAAAAAGATGCTCTTTATCTTTTGTTGCCCAGTGATAAAGATCCCTTGCCTCCTGAAAATAGGTATCCATTGGCATAACCGGTGCTTTTACATCTTCATCTTTGATTGCGTTAATGGTTTCTAATTTGGCTTCATAGGCTTCTGTTGCTGCTGTCATTTTAACTTTCCTCCTCCCCATATAGGGAATAATGCCTTTTAATTCGATTTAATATTGGTGAATTAAATGACGGTTATAAGCTTTTAAAAAAGCTGTTTGGTTTGTGATATAAAAGTTGTACAGTATTTGTGTAATAACTGTCAAGAGGGTCAAAGGGTTGATATAATACAAGATTTTAGATATTTGGCATTAATACAGAGTTTGTGTATAATGCATGCATTACAAACGCAATATAAAATCAGGGCACCCGGGAGGGATGCCCGTACATGCAAAATGAAACAACATTATAAATGCAAAATGAAACAATATTATAAATGTATGAATATATTTTTATAAATACGTACGCTGGTGTCGGGGCAGGTTTGTTTATTTTTTGAAAAAGCCCATGCGGTATAATGCTTCTTCGGCATTTAGGGCAAGGTTGCTGAATTTTGTTCTTGAATTTATTGGTCCAACCACGTCAACAGGGTATACCAGGCGTGAATCGCTTCTTGAAATTTTTAACGGGTAAAATCTTTTTTGGCTGCGGTATGAATATGAAGTAAGAATTGCTACATCTTCTCCAAATACGTTTTCAACATTTCTTTGCATTGTAAGAATTCTTGAACCTACGCTGTTATTGAAATCGTCCCACCGTGTCATCTGTCCGTTTACTTCAATGTTTATGTGAACAAGAAGTTTGTGATCCTGATGATAACGGGCTCTGTTTTTTTGCAGTACATTTTTTGAGACCTGAAGGGCCTCCACATCATTTCCTCTGCCGGTTTTTACAAGTACTGCCTTGTTTCGGGGCAGTGTCTCAAATCCGTCACCGTAGCAGGCCAGCTCCTCTGCATGGTCAAGTTGTGCAATTTTTTCTGCCTCACTCATATTGGAAATCAATTTCTGATGGTTCAGTGAAAAAGCAATATTCCACACAATCTGATAGACCAGGGGGCCTAATAGATTTTCAGAGATCGAGACGCTGGCGAGTTTATCAAATATCAGGTCAAGAATATCAGGTCTTATAAATCTATATAATTCACTTCGATCTTTGCGAACACATGTTGTTATTGTATGCATAAGATAGTTCTGCATGTTTAAACAGATGTCCAGATTAGAAAAGAATATTGGATTTTCCCCGCTTAAAAGTTCTTTTGGTGTCTTGTGCCCTATGTTTCTGCATGTGGCAATATCATCGATTTTTTTACCTGTAAAAGCCTGATGAAATACATCAATGGGATTTTTTAAATTACAGTACTCAATAATTTCCGCACTATCGATTCTTGTTCCGTCCATGAAAATAAGAGTGTCGGTCATTGCATCTGTTTCAGTGTCTCCTCCAAGTACAAAAAGTTCCGATTCCGTAAAGGTGGCCCGGACCTCTTTCATTTGCTGTTCGATGGATTTTAATGCCTCTTCAGCATTGGAGTTATGGGATGCACAGCCGAGGCCCATTTTGGAATGATGCATGTAGGCAATAAATATTGCGGGAGTTAACGGGGTATTAAAATAGGCATCTTTAACAACTCTGTCTATTCGGTTCCAATACCAGAAATTGCTTTTTTCTAAAGAAACTTTGTTGCCGTCTGTTCTCCCATACACAACTGAAGTTGGAGGATATCCTTTTTGGGCACTGCCGTGAACCCTGCCGTCAATACATTTCATAACTATCATTTTGGGAGCTCTTGCAGAAAATTCCGCAATTACATCATGCATTCTTTCAAGGATATCCGAGTCAATAATATTTTGTGAAAGATAATTGTTAAAAAAATCAAATGCTGTTTTCATAGTATTTTAACTTTCAATTGCAAAAGGAAGAATCCCTAATTTATTAAACATATTGGTATAATACATGATTTAAATGGACGGTCAAATCATATTGGAAACTTTCGGGAAACTGTTTATTTATGGGGTTCCCGGGGCGAGGTCACTGCAGATTATCTGTTCTTCAAAATCTATTCCTGAGAAATATACTTCTGATGTTTCAACATCTATTAATGTTACCATCATTGGACGTCTCTTGCTGTCAGTGCATTTGTTAATACTAAAAAGTTTCTCTTTTAAATCTTTAAGTTCGATATTTAAGTTATCGTATGTAGTTGAAGCTTTTGCTGTAATAGAAATTGTTCCCTGGTGTGGGACTCTCGCCTGACCTGATGATTTCTGCCAGGTTGCATCGATAATTTTATCTGTAATATTTTTTGAAATATTAGAAACTTCATCTCTTGCAGCCTGTAAATCTTCAGCTGAAAAACGTCTGTAAGATGGATCACAGAAATCACTTAAAACACTTTTTAAAGAGGATATGGATTTTAATTGCAAAAGAGCAGTTGTCCACTCCTCCGGAATACTTCCTAAAAATGGTTCTGTTGCTCTTGCCCCTGCAGATGTTATCTCTTTTACATAATCCCGTCCCATATCTCCAGGGCAGATTGAGGGAACAATTGAAGCGGGTTTCATATCCATTCCAATTGCAGCTTCCTGATAAAACAGTTTTGGTGCAAATTCGCAGCTGCCTGTCATACACGGCTGGTACTGGTCAAGCATTTTTTTGTAACTGTTGTAGCATCTCAGTTCGCTGCTTGACTCTGTTGCTCCGATTGCATCATCAATCTCTTTAATCAGGAAGGGGAGGGCCTCTTTTAACTGTCTTGTAAATTCATCTGCAAGAAGTTTGTTTATCTCAGTTAAGAGTGGTTTAAAATACCCGGCTGAATCAAAATAGGATTGATCAATTGAATCTAATAATTTGTCACAACTGCCTCGCCTGTTTTCTCTCAACTCTCTTAATTTCTGAGTTTCAGGTTTTATCAGGTCGATAACAAGAATTGCTTCTGCACCTTTCAGCTCCATTTTTTTATCAAGCCACTCGGTTTTTAACGGATGATCTTCAGGAAGCATATAAGGACGGCCGAAAACATCAGTCCCGGCGGCTTTCCAGGTTGTTCTGTATGGAATTTCACCGTGCTCCAGCATTATTTTATCTAAAATACCTCTGTTCCTTGCTACAATTTTTATCTGTGGAGATGAGGCTTTTACCATTTGGAAAATTTTATCCTCCCATTCCTTAGTTGATAACCTGTCTCCCGTGAGAACCATAATTGAGTTTCTTGCCTGTAGTGCCTCTCCAAGCATCTTGCCGGTCTGACTGCCAATAATTACCGGTGACCACTGGGCTTCAGGTAAATTAATCTCAAATTTGGTTTTTGGAGGTGCAATTTTTACTGAGCTGTTTTTAGAGTCGGCAAAGGTTGCTTCAACAACCACACTAGTATGGCTGGCGCCGGAACATGAAGATAAAAACAGTATAAATATAAGTAATGTTTTTTTCATGGAAAATCTCCTGTAAGTGCAATTTGTAAGAGTTTATAGGCCAATTATACAATAGGATAAAACCAGTTAAAAGGTATAATTATCTTAATATGCGAATCTCCTGCATATGTCTGGACAAATTTCTTACATGATAAGACATATGTAATTAATTTGACAATATTATTTATCAGTGTCTATATGCGATCAGATTGAAGCCAGGGTATATTCAATACTTGTTGTACCTTGTAAAAAGTATTTAATATTAAGGGGTTATGAGAGATGATGCTCGGTGTAAAAGATGTTGCAAGGCTTCTTTGTGTTTCTGAGAAGACTATTTACAGATGGATTTCTAAAAATGATATTCCTGTTTACAAACTTAATGAAATTTACAGATTCAACAAGCTCGAACTTATGGAATGGGCTACTTCAAAGAAACTGAATGTTTCTTATGAGATTTTTGATTACAATAATAATGAACCGGTAAATCGCATATCTATTTCGGACCTGGTTTCTGCAGGTGGAATTTATTACCATGTATCAGGAAAAACAAAAGAAAATGTGCTGCGTTCAATCGTTAACTTAATGAATATTCCTGATGATATTGACAGGGATTATCTTTTTAATTCTTTAATGGCCAGAGAGAATCTGGGATCAACTGCAATTGGTGAAGGTGTGGCTATTCCCCATGTGAGAAATCCAATTGTTCTGCATATAAACAGGCCTGTTGTATCAATCTGTTTTTTAGATGAACCAATGGATTTTAATGCCCTTGACGGCAAGCCTGTTGATACAGTTTTTACAATATTATCAAATTCAATAAAGGTTCATTTAAGTATTTTATCTAAAATTTCATTTATACTTCATCAGGAAAACATTTGAGATTTTTTGAATCCGCTTAAGGGCAGAGAGCAGATTGTTGCTAAACTTTCAGAATTTGATGAGCTCTTTAACAGCAGGGATGCAAAAAATGAATAATTCAATCAGCCCTTTAATTATTTTAACTATTATTACTGCAGCTGCAGGGTTGCTCCCATTTTTAATCAGTGAAAAGAGCAGGTTGTACAGGTCTGTTTCACCGGTTGTTATTTTTATATCCAGTATTATCTCACTTATATATCTCCTTTTTATATGGCCGGATATCGTCAGTAATGGTTCTCCAGTTATACTTGGCTGGCAGATGCCCTTTGCAAAGTTGATTTTCAGTATAGATGCCTTAAGCGGATTTATTTTAATACCTCTTTACATACTGACAGCTGCAAGTTCTGTTTACGGGTGGAAGTATTTTGACTCCCATAAAATTGAAAAATCACACTGGTTCTTTTTTTCTCTTCTAACATCAGGAATGTTTTTTGTACTGGTTTCTCAAAATGCAATTGCCTTTATTATTTCGTGGGAGATAATGTCTGTTTCATCTTTTTTTCTTGTTATAACAGACAAAGAGAAAAAGGAGTCAATGAGGGCAGGGTTAATATATCTGATAACTGCACATGTTGGCCTGGCATTTATGTTTATTACATTTTTCATGCTTGCCAAAACGGCAGGAGGCTCCTTTGATTTTTCATCATGGAAAAATCTTGATATTTCAAGTTTTAAAGCAGGTCTGATTTTTATTACAGCATTGATATCATTTGGAACCAAAGCCGGGTTTGTACCTTTTCATGTATGGCTGCCCCTTGCTCATCCCGCAGCTCCAAGTCACGTTTCCGCACTGATGTCAGGAATAATGATCAAGATGGGTATTTATGGAATATTAAGAGTTCTCACTTTTATCACCCCTTTTCAGACATGGTGGGGAATACTCTTAATTGTTTTAGGCGCCATCTCAGGGGTTTTGGGAATTCTATTTGCAAACGGTCAGCACGACTTAAAAAAAATGCTTGGTTACAGCAGTGTGGAAAATATCGGTATCATACTCCTTGGTATTGGTGTTGGAATTGTGGGGGTTACAATCGATTCACAAACACTGATTTTTTTTGGTTTTGCAGGTGCACTGCTTCATGTCTTTAATCATGCAATGTTTAAAGGACTTCTGTTTATGGGTGCAGGAGCGGTAATTCGTCAGACAGGAACCGGAGATATTGACAGGCTTGGAGGACTTGCAGGAAAAATGCCTCTTACATCAATTCTGTTTATCACAGGTTCTATTGCGATAACCGGACTACCGTTTTTTAACGGCTTTATCAGTGAATTTATGATCTATTTTTCTTCAATGTACGGGGCTATAAAATCAGATTCAATAATGATAATTTTTTCTTCATTATTTGCAGGTGCGGCGCTGGCTCTTATTGGTGGTCTGGCTGTTGCAAATTTTACAAAAGTAAGCGGAACAGTTTTTTTAGGAGAACCCCGGGTTCAACAAAGTTCGTCAGTTAAAGATGTTCCTTTTGCAATGATTTTGGGAATGGGTATTCTGGCGGCAGTCTGTATAATAATCGGTATGGGGAGTTATTTTATAATACCTCAATATTTATACAATCCTGTCCTGGAAATGACCACAGGTATAAATGTCAATGGCAGTGCTGATTTGATGACACAGATGATCATGATAATAACAATTATACTTTCAGCTATTTTGTTATTAATCGGAATTTCTCTTTTGCTGTACAAATTTTTTACAAAAACAGATGATGAGAATGTTGAGGTTGGAACCTGGGATTGCGGATATTCAAACCCATTGCCATCAATGCAGTATACGTCATCATCATTTGCATCACCTGCTATTAAATATGTTTCATTCTTGATGGGGTTTAAAATAGATAAAAAAAGCGACAGCAGAATTTTCCCGGCTTCAGGGTGGTCATTTAAATCAACTGTAAACGACTGGATTTTAACAAGGATATATGAACCGTTTACAGCTTATACAGCACGGGTATTACGAACTCCAAGGTTTCTCCAAAACGGAAAAACCGGTGCATATGTCCTTTATATCGCTGTAACGATCATCTCTCTTATTATCTGGATGTTTGGATTTGGATCATGAATTACAAATTATTAAATTTAACTGTTTCTGTTTTAGCCGCATTAATAATTTCACCTCTCTTTGCGGGGATAATTGTAAAAACAAAAGCCCTGTTTGCAGGACGAAAAGGTCAGTCATTTTTTCAGATCTATTTTAATCTGTTTAAACTGTTTAAAAAGCAGGTTGTATACAGCAAAACAACTACTGTTATTTTTAAAATAGCCCCTGCGATTATTTTTGTTTTAACTCTTTCAAGTACAATTTTTATACCGGTTATTCCTGTAGATATTGAGCCTCTTTTTAGTGGTGATATGATTTTAATGATTTATCTTCTTGGCCTGGCCAGACTGTTTTTAATCCTTTCATCACTTGATACAGGATCTTCGTTCGAAGGCATGGGTGCAAGCAGAGAGGCATTTTATTCAGCTCTTATTGAGCCGGTTATATTTATTGTCTTAATCAGTATTATGAAATTTTTTTCAACAACAAGTATTGCTCAGGCGCTTTTTCATAACACTTCTCCTGATTCGGTGCTTTTGATATTTGCGGGTATTCCACTGTTTATTGTAATTCTGGTTGAAAACTCCAGGATTCCTTTTGATGATCCTGAAACTCACCTTGAATTAACAATGATACATGAAGTTATGATTCTTGATAACAGCGGACCGTCACTTGGCTTGATGGAGTATGCATCATATATTAAACTATGGTTTTTTTCTTTGATTTTAACATCTCTGCTAGTGCCCACAATGCCCGATTACGGTATTGCAGTTCAATTAGCTGTCAGTGCAGCAGTCATTGCTTTTATTGCGGTGCTGATTGGAATTGTGGAGTCAGTATTTGCCAGAGTGAGTTTAATTAAAATTCCCCAGTTCATAATAACAGCAGGTGTTATTGCTTTGATGGGTTTTTTCTTTTCTGCAACAAGAGTTTTAGTCTGGTAGGTCAAAAATGAGTGAAAATATTCTAATATGGGTTTCATTATTAATTGTTTTATCAAATCTTTATATAATCTCATCAAGCAGATTATCATACATGATTAAGGGTATTGCTGTGCAGGGTTTTTTATTGAGCCTTCTGCCTATTCTTCTCTTAAGTACTGATGAGATGTTTCATATGATTTTTCTTGCGGTACTTGGTGTAGCAATTAAAGGGATAATAATACCTTCATATCTTTATAAAACAATTCGAAATATAAAAGTTCAGCGAGATGCCAGCCCGGTTGTGGGATATACTTTTTCAATTTTTTTCGGGCTCTTCGCAACAATGTTTTCTTTCTATATTATAAATAAAATAGAGCCCTATTTCAGTTCTTTATCATCC
>JAFGVO010000368.1 GCA_016937935.1 Deltaproteobacteria bacterium
GAATCTGTAAAAATATATGAAAATTATATGGCGGTAAATCTCATTGTTCCAAACAAGGAGACGGTAGACAGAGTCTGCAAAGGGGTTCATGCCCTTGATAAAAAAACCGGGGAGATTCATACTTTTACAGCTCCTGTAACTGTTCTTGCAACCGGAGGTCTTGGAAAGGTTTATCTTTATACGTCAAATCCGGATGTGGCGACCGGGGACGGTGTTGCAATGGGTTACAGGGCAGGGGCTAAAGTTGCCAATATGGAGTTTTTTCAGTTTCATCCCACAATTTTATATCATCCAAATGTAAAGAGTGAGCTTATTTCAGAGGCTGTCAGAGGCGAAGGTGGAATTTTAAGAGATTTAAGAGGGGTTGCTTTTATGGAAAAATATCACCCCATGAAAGATCTCGCTCCAAGGGATGTAGTTGCAAGGGCAATTGATGATGTGCTCAAACGAACAGGTGATGATCATGTACTTCTCGATATAACACATCTTGATTCCGGATTTATTAAAGAGACTTTTCCCAATATTTACAGAACATGTAAAAATGTTGGAATAGATATTTGTATTGAGCCAATACCTGTAGTTCCAGGTGCCCATTATGCATGTGGCGGTCTTCAGGTTGATACATTCGGTCACACCTCAATCTCCGGGCTGTTCGCAATTGGCGAGGTGGCATGTACAGGACTTCACGGGGCAAATCGCCTGGCATCCAACTCCCTTTTAGAGGGGCTGGTATTTGCATATCGTGCGGCAATGTGGGTTCTTGAAAATAAGACGTCTGTAGATTTTGATGATGTGGATGACTGGATAGTGGGAGAGGCAATTCCAAGTGACGAGAATGTTGTTGTCTCCCAGGACTGGGATGAACTTAGGCGCTATATGTGGAACTATGTGGGAATTGTAAGATCCGACAAACGTCTTGCACGTGCCAGAAAACGTCATGATATGCTTCAAAACGAGATCGCGGAATACTACTGGAAATATGTTATTACATCTGATCTCCTCGAATTGAGAAATATTTCAACTGTTGCCCATCTTATTATTGAGTGTGCATCAATGAGAAAAGAGAGCAGGGGACTTCACTATACTTCCGACTACAAAGAGGAGAGGGATGAGTTTAAAAAGGATACTGTTCTTTCAAGATATAATGATTAGAGTCTGTTTGAAAAGTCTGGGAGCATTTCTGCTTTTTCTCTCTGTTTTCGGTTGTAATGATTTTTTTAATAAAAAGGGATCCGGCGACAAAGGTATTATTAAAACTGTTGACACTGACAGTGGAGAAGACAGCGGGTCAACAGATAAAAGTGACAGCTTTGTTAAAAGCGTTGATGATGTCTATATGATTCCTGTGGAGCTCTCTTTTTTTAAAAAGCTGCCTCCAGATAAAAAGGTTGAAATTTATAAGCAGATTTTAAAGTCAGACAGAACGGACGGCATAAAAAGTAATAATATTAATTCTGAAAGTTCTGTTGTTTTTTTAATTGATCAGATTTTAAAAAACAGCAACGGTATCAGAGGTGAAATAATTAGAAAAATCAGAAAATATGATACCAGGCTTAAAATTCACGGCGGGCTTTACAATGTTTTTACAGGTGAAAAGATTTTGCCCTCTTTTATACCCGGTGAGTTTGGTGCAGCTACGCAGATAGCCCTCTCCAATGGAGCTGATATAAATCTCGATTCTGTTATTGATGCCGGGGATGATGCCAACAACCTTCAGCAGCTTGAATTTTTTATCAATAGTATAAGGCCCCTTATTTTTGATAAAAATTTCAAAGACAAGGGGGACTCTGATTCAAACGCCGGGTCAGACTCTGATTCTGATATTTCTGATTCTGACGTCAATAAAGAGGTGCCTGTAAAAAAATATGTAGAAAATGTTCATCTAAATAATTCTACTCTCAGGGATTCTGCTTATATTGATAATCCTGACTTTGCCGGCTTCATTACAACAATTCTTGAAAACAAAAATGCCATTGATGATGATGTTAGAACCGTTGGTGACAGACGAAGTGCTCTTTCGATGTTTGATAATAAAACTGCAAAAGCTGTTGAGATTATTGATGATCAAAGGCATGGTACAGCCCTTGCCGGAAGGGGAAATCTGCTTGGAATGGGGCTCTATTTTATTGATGCTGAAGGTATGAGATGCTATCCGGAAAATATTAATTCTGCATTTATTACATATAGCGGGCAGAAGATTATCAGTGATTTTTATGGAGACAATGTTAGAGCTGACCGTGCTTTAAAAAGAAGAGTTCAGGTTGAATTTGCTTATCACTTTTTAAAACAGACCTTTGGGGGCGGAAAAGACGGTACAGAAAAAAAAGACCATGACTGGCTTAAAAACAGACTTCAAAAAAACTTTGAACTGATTGAGCATTTACGTGGAGATCTTACCGCTTTATATCTTGCAAAAAACACCACTGTTGCTTCAAGCGGACTCATACCGGATAATGATACCCTGTCTGCATTTTACGATGAATATGTTTTAAGTGTTGTGAGGCTTGTGGCATCTGGAAGTGATGTTCAAAATGATAGGGAGTTAATGGCAAAACTTGTGGTTTTAAACTACCTCATGAATGCCGGAGTTGTTGATTCGGTTTATAAGAAGCCAGGAAAAATGACTTTAGAAGTAAAAGATTATAATCAGTTTTATAAAGAGATTAAAACTCTTCTTGCAGAGGTTAGAAAGATAAGATTTACAGGCAGTTCTCAAGGGGCGGATGAGATTGTACAAAAATATGGTCATCTTCAGGCCGGCTGGAGTGATACTCTTCAAAATCGTTTTAAAAGCAGCGGTTATTTTGCATTCTTTGCAGCTGTTTATCCTCCGATGACACCAGTCAGAAAAGATGGAGCCATTGTTGATATTGAAGTTTCCGATCAATTGTAAGAAAATAATTTAAAGATGTATTTAGACTATTTTAATAATCAGCCCGAATACATTTTTAAACTTATGCCCGGTACTCGATATCAGGGGAGCAAACGAAAACTGCTGCCTTTTATTTATGAACATATAAAAGATATCAAATTTAAAACGGTCCTTGATCCATTTGGAGGAACCGGTTCTGTCACCTCTCTTTTTGCCCTTTTAAATAAGAGGGTAACATACATTGATATACTTAATTGTAATGCCATAATTGCAAAAGCTCTGTTTCATTCTGACAGTAAAAACTTTATTTCTGAAGCTGAGTTAGAATCTCTCTTTGCGAGGAACAATAAAGTTAAATACAAAAGTCATATTGAAGACAATTACAGGGATATTTTTTTTACAGGGTCTGAGAATGTTGAGATTGATACCTTTTGTCAGAATATTGAACGGTTGAGTGATGAAATTTCAAAATACGTTGCCTATTACCTCCTGTTTCAGGCGGCCCTTTCTAAACGTCCCTATAATCTTTTTCACAGGGCAAATCTTGATATTCGCATGAGAGACGTGAAACGCAGTTTTGGAAATAAGACCACATGGGATAAACCGTTTATTGGTCATATGAAAAAATTCAGACTGGAGCTTTTAAACTATAGAGAGGCTGCGGAGTCAAAAGTAAACTGTGAAACCGTTATAGTTAAAGCCGGGGATATTTTTTCGCATGCAGATAGTCAGTCAGATACTCAGTTTGATCTGGTCTATCTTGATACCCCTTATCATCGCAAACCCGGAAGTCCAGGTACGGATTATTTTAATTTTTATAACTTTTTAGATGCCCTTTTAAAATATGAAGATATTCCACAACTCATAAACTGGAAGTATGCCAACAGACCAATTTACAATCCAATGAAACCCTGGTTTCCCCAGGATAATATTCATGAAGCGTTTAAGGATATTTTTGAGAGATACAAAAAATCTGTAATTGTTCTATCCTACAGAAGTGACGGAGTTCCTTCTCCAGATGAGTTTAAAGAGCTTTTAAGTGCTACACACTCAGATGTTAATCTGTATGAATTTGATAATTACAAATACGCCCTGTCTAAAAACAGTGAATCAAAAGAGATATTGATAATTGGCAAACCTGCCTGATATTTATTTGATATTAAATATGAAGAGCTGCTTTTTGTACAATCATTGTGACAAGTTCTTTAAATGATATTCCCGCTCCTGCAGCAATTTCCGGAAGAAGACTTTTGTTTGTCA
>JAFGVO010000369.1 GCA_016937935.1 Deltaproteobacteria bacterium
TATCAGTTTTTCGGTACTGATATCTTCACCATGTAACGTAGAAAGCAAATACAAGCAAGTGCCGCGTGCAACAGAAACGCGAACCTGCTTAGTAGGCTGGGGTGCATATGGCGCGGTTCCGCAGCCACCAAGAGCAATAAAACAAAAATTAAAAACAGACAGAAATATAAATATTAACATATCACTTTTTAACCAAATTCAAATTCATTCACGACATATTGTCTATTACAGAACATTTAGTCAACAATTATTACGAATTCGGTTCAATTTTAATAATCGAAACCTAACTGCTGTTTATAATGATTTGTTTTGATGTGAATTCGTAATTATAAGCAGTTCAATAAAATATAAAATCGAAAGTGTTAATGCCCTTTTTTAAAAAATGTTGTTTCTAATTTTTTAATAATCTATTGTATGTTTGTTAATTTTACACAGACACGGGAGGTTGCTTATGTTCAAAAAAATATTCTTAATGTTACTGTTTATTTCTGTCTGCTCAACTATCGGGTGCAGCACGTCACAAAGTGATGACTCTGATACTGATCAGGGTGTTGACAGTGATACAGGAGAAACTTTTGACAGTGACAGCAATGCTGTTTCAGACAGTGACTCTGACAGTGACGAAATTATGTATAGCAAGGTTTTTCCCTATGGTATTTTTTATCAGTTGTTTTCAAACAGCCCATCGGTTAACACTGCTCCACATTCGAGTTATTTGATGATGCCCATTGGCAACACCACTAAAAATCCGGTTACAGTTCCAGATATTCCTACAGCAGACTCTTTTTCAAATACTTTGTACTTTGACAGCAATGCCCCTGACGGCGGGGACGGAACAATGGACTCTCCTTACAATTCACTGGATATTATCACCGAAGAAAACTATCCCGATGATTGTGCTGTTCTGCTTAAAGCTGACAGTGTTTTTTACTCATCGACCCTAAAGGCAGGAGCAGATAAAACTGATGTTTACTTTGGATCTTACGGCAAAGGTGCAATGCCAGTTGTTACAAATGTTGACGATTTAAAATCACCCGGTGATTTTGCAATGGGGAGTCAGTTTACTGGAGCCAATATTACTGTGGACGGCATTCATTTAATTGAGGGCAGCGACAGCACATATGGAGTGGTACTTGGCATCGGGGGCACAAACCTGACAATTGCCAACAGCCACATTGAAAGTATAAATACCCCGGGTTCTGGTTACCTTTTTAATATTATGAAGGGTGGAGGGGAAAACATGGTTCTGTATCACAACGAGATTGCCTACTCCCGTGATGACATCTGGTATGCTTCGTCTAATGGCACGTACCAGATTGTGTCCAACTACTTTCACCATGCTAATATGGGGGTTTACAAAGCTGACAATTTTGATCCCGAAAATCGTGACACATGGAGCACAGCCGGTGGAGACATTATTCAATTTGAATATCCCGGCCTCACGGACACTTACATAGCAAATAACTTTTTTGACAAAGGAGATTCAGCCTGCAAGTTTGGTCTGATTTTTAACGGCGGTCACGATAACACCAATGTTGTAATTGAATACAACACAATTATTGCACCAATGAATTTTGGGGGAGGCGCAGCAATTCAGCTGCATGCAGATGCTGTTGTAAAAAATAATCTGCTTATGAATACCGACCCCGAGGGAGGAACATCAGTACTTGCGAGTTATCCCGAATTTGCTGCAGATATTACAAACAATCATATTGTAGGATACCAAAAAGATACCGCCTTCTGGAACCTGACCTTTGAAGATCTTGGTGAAGACAATCTTATATTTGACAATCTTGATGCATATCAAAGCAAAGTTCTCCCCGCCGATCGCCTTGGCAGCGATATCTTCTGAAAAATTGAAGAACAGTCACTGATTATAAGTATAAAGTTTAAAAAAGAGGAGGTGTTTGAAGTTTTTAATCAATGCTTAATTGGCGACAGGAGGATCCGCAGCCATCGTTTTCGATTGTGTTGCCGTCATCACAATCTTCATTTGTCTGAACTATTCCGTCTCCGCAGTAGGCTCCAAGTATACACCCTGGATAACACTCTCCATAGCCCCCGTCATTTTCTCCATCATCACACTCTTCACCAAGTCCCACAAGTCCGTCTCCGCAGTTTGGCAGACAGAGACTTCTTGTTGAATCAAAACCTGCCAGGGTCAATTTAAATGAAGATCCCGTTGGATTGCGTTCTGCATGAAACACTTTTATTGAATAGACATTTCCCGCAATAAGATTAAGTTCTTTTGCTTTATCAGCATCAAGAGTAACCGAGGCTTCAAGGGGCGTATGAACACACCCTAAATCAAGAACCAGTTGACCATTGATAAAAACCCATAAATCATCATCACCTAAAAATGTAAGAGTCGCATCAGCTTTATCATCATATCTAAACCAGTACATAACTTCACTTGTAAAACCAAAATTATGGGTGGTTGCCCCATCAATAAAATTACTTTCAGCCTGCCAGCCACCTCCATATTCCGGAGGAATCGTTGCCTCGCGCCTGTCTCCGTCTCCAGCAAGTTCATCAACAGGAAAAAATACTGGGGTTCCGTCATAGCAGGTCTCTATAGCATTATCAGAAACACACCACTGTTCACCATTTTTTCCCCATCTGTTAACATATGCATCAGCATCGTTGTCATAAAGAATAAGACTGCTGACAAGGGTCTCCCTTTCATCCCCGTCTGTATACCATCTGGCAAAAGACTCCGGTGAATTAATTGCTGAACACCTGCTTGCACCGTCTGCTGTCAAAACCGGCTTTCCATCTACAAGTTTACTTTCAAGCAGATCTGTTACCACATTGCCGCCACCTTCAAAATCACCAAAAGAGTCTGTTGAAGTACTGAAATCCCTGAACACCGCACTTACCCTCAAAATACATTTTCCATCAATCATTTCACATGGAGTCTCCGGTTTACAGGTAAATCCTTTTTCTATTTTGCACATGCTTGAGCACCCGTCTCCATCAGAGGTGTTTCCATCATCGCACTCTTCATTTAGTAAAAACCCGTCACCACAATTTGAGGAGCATCCTGAATCAGAACAATCGGGCTCTTTAACACAATCAACACTACAGCCGTCAAAGGGAATATTATTTCCATCATCACAACTCTCGGTACCGGTGATCTTTCCATCTCCACAATTGGTCGGTTTACAGCTATTGGGGCTTTCGTCATCACATTCGTATCCCTGTTCGATACGACAGGCAGAAGAGCAACCGTCCCCATCGTCTTTATTGCCATCATCACATAACTCGGGCAGAACAAGCAGCCCATCTCCACATTTTGCAATTTGCCTGCACGCCTCCCCGGGAGGATTACATGAATATCCAACTTCAACCGCAAGACAGTCTTTGGTACACCCGTCTCCGCTTTTAGTGTTTCCATCATCACAGGCTTCATCATCTGTTAAAACAGAATTACCACACTTGGTGGAATCACTTGAAACACCTTTTAAAGTATCAGTCGCTGTATCTGCACTGTCTGTCCCAAAAACATCTGAAGAATCTTCTCCGGAAGATTTATTCATTAAGTCTTTTTCGGTACATGAACTTAGAAGAAGAAGCAAAGCTGCAAAAAAAACAAATCTATTCATACAAAATCTCCCACAATAATTAAAACCCAATGAAGACAACTATAACACAACTTTTTGACCTTTTTGTATTATATCAAAGTTAATAATTGAAGTGTTATGCAGTCAAAAAAAAGTGCCAACTACTTTCAATTTTTACTCCCCAGTATGTTTTTTATTTTACAAGCTGTTTTTTTAATAAAAAATTATATTTTACTGCTTTATTTTGTTAACAACAGCGTCTGGAACTAATAGAAAAAGCTTTGCTCCTTGAAGATGGCAATTTGCATAAATACAAAGGTCTCTCTTATTAAACCGTACTGAAGAAAGAAAAAAGATGAAATTATTTTACAAGTTATTGATGATTGTTTTTATTGGGATTCTACAAACCGGATGTTACAAGATGTCAAACGCTCTTGAAAGTGATGACGATTCTGATTCAGCTAAAAATATTCCCCATGAAGTCTCATCGGATTCAGACACTGGAACAATTTTTGACTCTGATACAATAAAGTCAACTGATAGTTACGACGATACTGATAGTGACATTGATACTTACAGCGGTTCAGACAGCGACAGTGGTGACGACACTGACCGGGATACGGACAGTGACGCCACCATAGAAAAATTATTTTGGGCAGCTGTTGCGGCAGGAGCAAATCATTCCCTCGCAGTTACAACCGACGGAAAATTACATACATGGGGGTACAATTTTGCCGGACAAATAGGCAATGGCACCATAGAAATTGATGTATTGGCTCCGGAGCGCCTTGACGATGCAACAGATTGGAAGAGCGTCACCGCAGGACCATATTTCTCTGCAGCACTTAAAACAGATGGCACTTTATATGCGTGGGGTTCAAGTGGACATGGCGTACTCGGCAATGACTCAACAACACGCCAACTAATACCCGTACAGGTTGGTGATGACAACGATTGGGTGTCAATAGCCGCAGGGGGTTACCACATGCTTGCAATTAAAAAAGACGGTTCTCTTTATGCATGGGGAAACAACAGCAATGGACAGTTGGGAATCGGCTCACAGGCTGATTCCTATCATCCCGTTCAGGTTGGCCAAAGCAACCAGTGGGGGTTTATTGCCGCTAACGAAAATCACTCTTTTGCAATTAAAAAAGATGGTTCTCTATATGCATGGGGATATAATTTAATGGGCCAGCTTGGAGACGGTACAACTGAAGATAAAAATGTACCAACTCGAATTGGTGCCGATTTAACCTGGGCAGAAGTTGCTACTGGAAATTACCATGCAATTGCCCGCACTGTAGATGGTGCACTGTACATTTGGGGTAACAACAATTCGGGGCAGCTTGGTTTGAGCAGTTCAAATAAAGTGCTTCTCCCTTTTCATATTGAAACAACACGCACCTGGATCCACGTTTCCGCCGGTGCACAGTACTCACTGGCTGTTTCGTCGGACGGGCGGTTAAATGCATGGGGCTCCAATGATCAGGGACAATTGGGTGTCGGTTCAGCTAAACAGACCCCATATCCTGCACTTATTGGTGAAGATACTGACTGGCAAACCGTTGCAGGAGGTATACGACATACCGTGGGTATTAAAACAGACGGTTCACTTTTTGCCTGGGGTACCCGTGATTCAGGTCAGGCAGGGGACGGAATATTGTCTGACAAAAACAGTCCGGTATTGTTACCTGTACCCGGAAACACCGGTACTGTCTGGAAGCAGCTATCAACAGGAAACAGTCACACATTGGGAGTAACCAGTGATGGAAATTTATTTGCCTGGGGCTCAAATGAAGACTACGAACTTGGAAACTACTCTCAGACAAAGAGTAAATACCCTACTCTGACAGGTGATAAATCAGACTGGCAGATGGTGGCCGCCGGAGATGACTGTTCAGGGGCTATAACAAATGATGGCTCTCTTTATATGTGGGGAGACAATTCAGGAGGAAAACTGGGGATTGGTTCACAGGCTGATCAAATGACACCATCCCATGTTGGAGATGATACGAATTGGAAAGTGGTTGTTCCAGGATCCCTTCATTCAGCAGCAATTAAAACCGATGGCACCCTCTATTGCTGGGGCTACAATTCCTCGGGGCAGCTTGGAGACGGTACTTTGGAAAGCCGCTTACATCCCATACAGGCAGGGACAGATAAAGACTGGAAAGAGGTTTCGGTTGGTTCACTCCATACCCTGGCTTTAAAAAACAATGGCACTATCTGGGCGTTTGGTTCAAACGATTACGGACAATTAGGAGACGGTACAACAACTGATCAACACACCCCGGTGCAAATAGGAACAGATACAGACTGGATAGCAATTTCTTCTGGACCTTATCACAACTTTGCCGTTAAAGCCGACGGAAGATTGTATGCCTGGGGCCGCAACTATTTTGGGATACTTGGAAATGGAAATTCTGAAACACAATATTCTCCGGTTCAAGTTGGCACAGACATGAACTGGCTGATTGTGGATGCAGGTGAGTATCATACCCTGGGCCTTAAAAAAGATGGGGCGCTTTATGGCTGGGGTGACAATGACAACGGTTCACTTGGTGATGGAACCTGGATTGACAAGAAGGTTCCAACCCGGATTGGAACAGATACAGACTGGGTATATATATCTGCGGGAACAGGTCATTCCACAGGTCAGAAAGAAGATGGCTCAGTTTATGTCTGGGGTAAAAACTATGAAGGACAATTAGGGGACGACACAGCATGGCAAAGTATGCCCCTTCAAATTTCCCCGATTCCCTAACAAAGGCCTCACCCCAAAGGCCTCGCCAAACAAAGGCCTCACCCCTCAAAGTCCTCACCCCACCAAAGGCCTCA
>JAFGVO010000370.1 GCA_016937935.1 Deltaproteobacteria bacterium
AAATTTGAGGCTAAATTTTAAATAAAACAAAATGTAGGGATAAAAACAGAGGTGAAAATCAACTGATTAGCCTCCGTCCGGAATTGGTCCGGAATTCTTTGTCCGAAATTGATACTAAATTGTTTGAACCTATTTATTAAAAAATCAGATTTATAATTGATCCTCTGCTCATTTTACATAAACCAGTTGTGCAGCTCCATCCCCCTGAAAGTTTTATCTCCTCCCCCCATACCTTTTCTGTCTCACTATCTGTTAAATCAGTCTGTCCATCATCAGTTTCAATTGAAACAGATGTATCAGTTTCACTATCCCATAAAACATCTGTACTGATGTTATTTTCAGTATCAATAATTTCATCTTCACTATCTTTAAAATCATCATCGGGATCATTTGGGTCAGTCTCACCAAGTAAAGGCTCGTAGAGTCCATTGTGATTAAGATCCTCATCACCGTCACTTTTTCCTCCGTTATCACTGTCACTGTTTAACCTGTCAGTTGTTGTTGAAGGCCCTTTATCCGGAGTAAAAAAACCTGCACTTAAATCAGTATCATCGTCAGGAACCGTTAGTCCCGATTCAACACCATCAAAGATACCGTCATTATCTGAGTCGGGATCATTTGCGTTTACAAAGCCGTCATTGTCAGAATCCACATTCCATTTGTATTCATCACCATCTGAAATACCGTCATCATCAGAGTCACTGTCAAATGGATCTGTTCCATATAAAATTTCATCATCATTTGTCCGACCGTCCAAATCAGAATCAATGGGAGAGACCCTGAAATCTTCATAAAATGTCCCGGACACACCTTCGCCCATTGCAAAACTATAAACCCCGGGTGCTCCGCTTTTTGGAAGTTCAATAACTGAATCAACATCAATCACCGGAACATCATTAGATCCCACAGGAAGTGAATTTGTAGCAAGCCAGACCCGTATTCTTCTCTCTTCAATTTTAATCCTTAAATACTGCCTTCTGTTGCTAACAGAAACATAACTGCCTTTGTAATTTGTAATTTCTGTTAAAACCCCGTCCTTCATTGAGTATATTCTAATTTCGCCGGGGCTTACGGTATCAACTCCTCCCAAAATTGCGGGTATCTCATCCCGAGATAACATTACAACCATAAAATTATCCAGATCTCTAAATCTTAAAACTGCACCAATTGTATCATTATCTTTAACATAAAATGAGAGGTCCAGCTGCACATCATACCAGTTGGTATTCTTTAAAATGAGCATGTTATCAAAAGTGTCAGAAGCCCCTCCGAGGGCCTCAGAAGGAAGATATGCGTCAGTGAGAGGACTTAGCCCTCCATCATTTAAGGAGGTACTCCAGGGATCCCCGGCGTATATATTTATCCAGTCACCTCCTGAAGTTCCCACATTATTTAAGGGCAAATTAAAATCATCATAAAAATTCTGAGCATTAAGACAAAACACATGAAGAGAAATTACTAAAAATATTAAATATTTCATCTATTACTCCTCTTTCAAATCTTTATCATTATAAATTTCAATCTCAATTTTAACTGTTCCCTCATTAGGCTCCTCGTTCCAGGCCGGCTGATGATCTATCTGCAAAGTCTTTGTATCAATAATCTCTTTTTTTACACCAGACTCCAGCAAAATATTTTTAATCCTGATAGCTCTGTTTTCAGCAATATATTCATGCTGATCTAAAATATAAAAAACAGTGATAGTTACCAACGACCAGTCTTTTTTAAAGTTTATTACCTTTGCAAGTTCCATTAAAAAATGGGAATAATTATCTTTAAACTCACTTTTAAAAGGTACAAATTCAACTTTTATCAGAGGGATTACTACACCGTTTTCAAGTTTGAAAGTCTCAGGACATCCATCAATAATTCCTTCAGAAAAATCATCACCGCCATCACCCTCAGCCTTTGTAAGTTCGGGAAGAAGCTGACAGAGATCATCCTCATCTTTTACTCCGTCATTGTCATTATCATCTTCAGGACAGCCGTCCTCATCTCCAAAACCATCCTCATCCTCTTTGACATCGGGACATTTATCTTTAAAATCAGGAATAAGATCTCCATCCCTGTCCATAAGAGGACACCCGTCATTATCAATTAAATCTCCCCTTAGTTCAGAGTCCAGAGGACACTTATCATCAATATCTAAAATTCCATCTTTGTCGTTATCATATTCGGGACATCCATCTTCATCTTCAAAACCATCATAATCTTCAGGATCATTTAAACAGTAATCCAGATTATCTTTAATATCATCGTTGTCACTATCTAAAAATCTACTTTTACCAGTCTGTTTCTCGTTAGAATTATTTACATTTTTTTTAAAAAACGATCCTGGAACAAAACCAAGCTCCATTGTAAATCTGACTTTGGGAGTTCCCGCACCCCCGGACAGTCCCATTCCCCATACACCCGACAAAATAAAATTATGTTTAAACCTGTATTGAACTGAAGTGTCCAGCTCCATAAAAAGGTTATCTTTATTGACTCCTGTTACTGAAAAGCGACTGTTTAACTCAGTTGAAACCACAAGGTCGTCACTATTTTTTAAAATATAAAAGTCCGTTCCAATTCCCGTTTTTATCTCTGAACCCGCCTTAAAAGCGTACTCTTCAATTTCTTTTCTTAACAGAACTCCTGCTAAACCCGCAGCTCTCACCCTTTTAAATCTAACATCTACGCTAACTGAAGGAGCTGAAGTAAAATGGGGCTCTCCATTAAAATAAAATGTATTCCCTGTTGGAAAAACAAGAGGAACCGTTAAAGCAGCTCCAAAATCAAAACCTTTGATATCAAATCGTCGCCCTCCTTTTAAAACCAGATGCAAATCACCTGCTCCACCGCTTTTTTCGACATTCATACCGCTACTTAAGATAACCGGAAAAATCAATCCCGCCTGGGCGTAATTAAAAAGTCCAATATGAGCCCCAAAGTGCATTCTTACAGGATTTGAAACCAGTGTTTTATCTGTAACAAAGCCATCATCAGCTTTTTTCTCAATAACCAGTGGAGATCTGAAAGTTGTTAAATCAATCGCAAATCCGCCCTGCATATGTTTTAAAATAGTAGCCCGCTCAAAAGTTTTTCCCTCACCAACAGTAGCAACGGGAGTGATTGAGTTAATATCAAAAAACCCTCCATCAGACTCAATACTTTTATCCTGAGCCCAACTGTCTTCAGGTATGATAATTATATTTATTAAAATAAGAGTGATAAAACCAAAAAAAAATTTATGCACCCCGCTCAAACTTTCCCCCATATACAATCCTAATATCTCATAAACTCTTTTATGGCATCATTAAGCGCTGTCATTCCATAGGGCTTTTGAATAAAACCAGCAGCACCCCCCTGAATAAGCTGATTAACCTTATCATCCTGTGAATAACCCGAAGAGATAAGAATAGGCAGGGCCGGTTCAAACTGTTTTATTCTTTTAAAAGTCTCTTCTCCATTCATAACAGGCATAATAAGATCTAAAATTACAATTGAAAAAAAGTGTTCCTGACTTTCAAGAATTTCCATGGCCTCAACCCCGTTTGAAGCATCAATAACATCATATCCCAGCTTTGTAATAAGCCTTCCCGCAGACCGTCTTATCATCTTTTCATCATCCACAAGAAGCACCTTGCCCTCACCTTTTGTAAGTGAAACTTTAAATGTCCCTGTGGGATGGTGAATTGGGGCACTTGAATCTTTTGATACCGGAAGAAGAATTGTAACCTGAGTACCCACGCCCTTTTTACTCTTTACATTTATACCGCCACCGTGATTCTGGATAGTTCCGTAAACCATGGCAAGCCCGAGCCCTGTGCCTTTATCCTTCTCTTTTGTAGAATAAAATGGCTCAAACACTCTATGAAGAACCTCTTCACTCATACCCTCTCCATCATCAATAACATCAACTCTTATATATCTTCCAGTAGTAAGCTGGGGCCAGGCCAGCAGATCAACACCGTCAAGTTTTATATTTTTTGTTGTTATTGTTATTGTACCACCCGTCTCACCAATAGCATCTTTTGCATTGATGCATAAATTCATAATTGCATGTGAGAGCTGACCACTATCCCCTTCAATATAGAGTAAAGATTCATCGGGAATCATCTGAATTTCAATATTTGAAGTATTGACAGTTTTATGTAGCAGTTTGGTAATATCTTCTATAATAGCATTGAGATTAAGTCGCTGTTTCAGATATTTTCCTTTTCGGGCAAACCCTAAAAGATCCCTTGATAAATCACGTCCTCTTCTGGCAGCATAAAGAATATCTTCAATATCCTGCTTTGTGGATTCATTATAATTGGCAAGCTCAATCTTCATTACATTGCCAATATTAAAAATAGTACTAAGAACATTATTCATGTCATGGGCAATACCTCCGGCCAGTGTACCGATTGCCTCCATTTTCTGTGACTGTCTAAGCTGCTCCTCAAGCTGCCTGATAATCGCATTATCCTGAAAAAATGTTATAATACTGTCTCCGTGCTTACTGTTGGATTCAACTATTTTAGAGGTCAAAACCGATGTAAAAACTGAGCTGTCTGCTTTAACAATAGGAAACTCACCCTGCCACTTTCCCTCTTTTTGAAGACTAGGGAGCAGCCTGGTATTAATTATTTTGCTGCCATTTGAATTTGTAAAATTAAATAAAGGTCTGCCAATCAAATCCTCTTTTTTATAGCCGGTAATATCTATCAGGGCGCTGTTAATATATGTAATAGCACCCTTATAATCAGTTATAATTATTCCGTTTTGAAGAGACTCTAAAACTTCATTTAATAAAACCTTCTCATTAATTTCTCTATTTAAACTATCCTGATATCTTGAGAGAGTCTCTTCGAGTTTTTTTATCTTAATTTCCAGATTGGCCTCAAAAGGCTCAGGACTTGGAATTGTACTTTTATTTAGTGATGACATTTTCTATAATTTACTCTATTGACACCAAATGGTTTTTAAATAAACCATTATTCTAATAATTTAGCTCAATATCAGCTGAAAACAACTTTTTCGCTACAAACAAATAACCGTATTTTACTCCGGAGACAACAATGAGTTTAAGATTTGAAAAAAAAAACTATTTCTGCACACATACAAATAAAAATATAACACTCTTTATAACATATAAAACCCCTGACAATCTTCCTCCCGATGCAGAACTAACATTTGTAAAAACCGATGAAGAGTGCCTCGAAAGAAAAAACTGCAAAGACAACTGCCCCGGAGAGTCAACAGTTTTAAAAGAGATTTAAAAGGGACAATAAAACTCTTTTTTTCAAACCCCTTTTTTGACGTTACTTACTGTTTTTTATAGATGCCGTAGTTGGATGTTTCCATTTAGTATTCATATCCACAAGCTATTCTATAGTATTACATGTACATCAAATGTATATATTTCTACAAACCATACCCGTAGAAAGCTATTGCGAGCAAATTGCAATCATCATTAATATTGAAAGGTTATTGTTGGAGAGGTCACAGTCGCTTACATCTAACGGTTCCACAGAAAGTGTTTTTAAAAGAGAATATGTCTGAATGGCTATCAGCTCACCCGGTGCCAGATCCACTTGAACATCTGATTCTGCCCGCTTATCAATCACCCAATCCGTATCCTCGGAAGACCAAGATTCTAAATAGTTCCCATCCCTTAAAGGGTAGTTTTTTTATGATTTGCAGGATTTGAAACTCCTGCTGGTGTTGGATTTTTTAAATTTGGCAAT
>JAFGVO010000371.1 GCA_016937935.1 Deltaproteobacteria bacterium
CTCCGAAATAAGATCGTTAAACGGGGCGGCAATTATCATAAACAAAAGATAAGTAATGAGAGTTACTGTAAAAAAAGATATGACAAAGAGAAGTGAGGCTGCAACATACCAGATATACAAAAGCCATTGTGAATCAGGACGGCTCCAGAAAAAATCAGCCAATTGTCCAAAATGAGTAATAAAAAGATATATTGCAAAAGCCCAGATCAGGCTGCCGGCAATAAGAGGAATTGCTGCAAGTTTTAACAGCTCTTTGTGGTGAGCAATATACCTCTGACCTTTAAAAAAAAGTGCTGCTCCGGTTTTGATTTCTTGAACTATTTTAACCATGTAACGTTAACGTTTTTTTGAAGGTTTAGGTTTGCCCTTATTTTTAGAAACGCTATCTTTAGGCTTTTTTCTGCCGGCTTTTTTATCTTTTCCAAGTCCCGTCTTTAGCTGAAAAGCAACAGAGTCAGTGTTTTTTTTACCCCCGGACTTTTTAGATTTTTTGCGCTCCGTCCCTTTGTAATGTTCCGACTTTTCATTTTTATCATTTGAACTTTGGTTGCCACGGGGGCCTTTGTTATCACGGGGACCGTTGCTGCTGCCACGAGGGCCTTTGTTATCACGTGAACCGTTGTTGTCACGGGGACTTATTTTACCAGGCATACTTCTCTCTGCAGAACTTCCACCGTGATCAACACTTAGTTGAACTTTAGAAGTAGACAAAGAGAGAGAGAGCTGACGTTTAGGAATATCAACTCCGTCAATTCTAACCTCAATAACAGTACCGATTTTATAAACTTTTCCTGAATACTCTCCCCTTACACTTCCAAGCTCTGTTGAAACATCCCACCAGTCATCACCAAGATCTGTAATTCTGATAAGACCTTCAATTAAAAACTGTGGATGCTGAACAAATACACCAAAGTCAGCCACACCTGTAATCACACCATTAAAAAGCTCACCTTTTTTGGTGCTCAGATGCTGAAGAACAAGAACAAGCCGCAGCTCGGTCTCAGCATTTTGAGCAACTCTCTCTGCAGCTGAAAGCTCTTTAGCAAGGGCACTGAGATCTTTTTCAAGCTTTTCAGTATCCCCAAAATCACCGCCGTCAATGATTGTTCCAAGCTGTCTGTGAATTGTCAAATCGGGATAACGTCTTATTGGACTTGTAAAATGGGCATAATATCTGCTTGCAAGAGCAAAGTGTCCCACATCTTCGGTAGAATAAACCGCCCTTTGAAATGAGCGAAGCACAGCCAGATTTACAGCATATGCTTCAGGAGCATCTGCCACATCATCAACAAGTTTCATAATCCCTGTGAGGCCGGGGATTGGAGCCAGATCGTACCCCACAGCTTTTACAAATCTGGAAAGCTGAAGAATGGACTCGGCCTCGGGAGGCGGATGAATTCTACGAATAAAAGGCAGCTCCTTTTTATCAATGATTCTTGCAACAGCCTCATTGGCCTCAACCATAAACATCTCAATCATTTTATGGGTGTAGGAACTGTCTGCGGGATATGCCCCGGTTACCTTTCCAGCATCATCAAGTTCAAGCTCAATCTCAGGAAGATTAAGATGAATCATCCCCGCTGCTTTTCGACGCTTTTCAATAGTAGTTGCAAGAACCAGCATTGTGTCCAGAAGGTCATTTACACCCGGGTTTTCGTCCCTGGTTTTTTTATCAATAATATCCTGTGCACCTTTATATGTAAGTCTTCGTGAAGACTTTATTACAGAACGTGCAACCCTCTGAGCAGTAACCTCCCCCTCTTTTGTATAATCGATATATGCACTCATGGCATAACGCTTAACACCCTCCTGGAGAGAACAGAGACCATTTGAAAGCATTGGAGGAAGCATGGGAACAACAAAACGGGGAAAATAGACACTGACACCACGCCGTTTGGACTCTTCATCAAGGGCGCTTCCCTCTTTAACAAAATAAGAAACATCCGCAATATGAACCCCAAGGCGAAACCCGCCGTTCGGGAGGGATTCAAGACTAATGGCATCATCGTAATCCTTGGCCTCGTCAGGGTCGATTGTAACAATAATTTTATCCGTGAGATCTTCACGGTTTTGAGGATTGTCCGGATCAAAATTATCAGATGACTCCTTTGCATCCCTAAGTGCAGCATCAGAAAACCGGCCGGCAAGATTAAAAGAGGCCATAACAGCTTCAATCTCCGCACGGGGTTCACCAGCAAGACCAAAAGTATCTGAAATAATCCCCTCAGGCATAGAGTTATCGTCAGGAAACCAGATAATATCGGCCTTTACCTTGGCACCCTCTTTCTGCTGCTCCAAAGTTATATCCCTGATAACAACAGGTTTTGAAAAACGCCGACCATCAGGAACAACAAACCATGTAGAGCCCGATTTCTCAAGAGTTCCAATAACCCCGCTGTTTGCCCGCTCCTTAATTTCGGTAATCTCCCCCGCATACCGAAGCTCACCATCTTTTTTATCTGTCTTAACAAGCTGGGCAAAAACAATATCACCCTCAAGAGCCCCAAGAGTGCGCCCCGCTGGAATAAACATATCGCTGTGAAGAGTCTTGTCATCAGGCACCACAAAACCAAATCCCTTAGGATTAGCAATAAAGCGCCCAAGAACCGAAGACTCCCCATTAGGAAAAGTCAAAGTCTTTCCGCTGCCGCTGATATATCTGTCTTCATCACGAAGCTTTTTAAAAGCATTTCGAAAATCGCTATAGTCCTCATCAAGAATACCCATGCGCCTGGCAAGTTTTCTAGGACCAATTTTTAAATCTGAATTTTTCTTTACAAGATAATCCAATATTTCCTGTTTGTATTTTTCTTTACTCATAACAGCTTTATACAACTAAACCCCATCGAACATCAATTTAAATATTAAAAGGATCAAAAACACAAAACCAGGACGGAGGGACTTTTAACATGTAATTTTAGCACCTTACAAAGACACCATAAAACCACAACGATTATAAATTGTGACAAAAGTGTGAATTGTCTCGTAGAGGGCGGCGATTTATCCCAGGCCGCAAATATGGCATAATAATTTATTTCGAAACGCAGGGCTCCGGGGTTTATCCCCGGCCGTGATTTCGGTGCCATCCTGTACAGTCATAAAATCTGCAAAAATCAGGTGTTTTTCGCTGTACGATATTTGATTAAAACAGAACACTGTTTCCCTAAAAGCAAGACTGGGCAAGGGTAAGCGGTC
Source organism: Deltaproteobacteria bacterium (assembly GCA_016937935.1). Taxonomy (GTDB): domain Bacteria; phylum Myxococcota_A; class Polyangia; order JAAYKL01; family JAAYKL01; genus JAFGVO01. The sequence goes on from JAFGVO010000371.1 coordinate 3,196, forward strand.
CTTGTTTAAATGTCATAAATGCAACAAACAACATAAACATCGCAAAAAAGTGCAAGCACTTGCACTTTTTCTACACCACATTTTGTAAATTATTTGATAAAGATAAATAATATTAACCCTATACAAAAAACGTGTCCAGATATTAATGGATAAAAAATGACAAAATTTGGAGATAAACTATCAGATTCTACGACTCAGGGGCAGGTACACATTGTTGTTCCGTCGTTTTGTTTTGAACCGGTGGTGGTACCTTCAGGACAGCCGCATGGGGCTGATACATAACAGGCTATTACAGAAATACCGGGGCTTCCGGTGCAGCAGGCAGTGACGGTAAAATCGGCGCAGCTATC
>JAFGVO010000372.1 GCA_016937935.1 Deltaproteobacteria bacterium
GAGAAAGTAATAGCACGGTACCGCAAGGAGATTATGAAAATAAACAAACAACTGGGCAAACACGAAGAGATAAAAAAATACAGGCTGGTTTGGGAAAACTGGTCGGCACCTACAGGCGAATTATCTCCTACACTGAAACTGCGCCGCAGGGTTATCTACAGAAAATATGCCGATATACTGCGCGAGATGTATGCTTACAGTGATGGTGAAGAAAACAGGGGATCGATTAAACTCAACGTTTAAGAACTAATTATACTAATCTGAAGTGCCGGAAAACAATTGTTTCCGGCACTTTTGCATTATAGCAATATTTACGGGTTGATTTTTATTTTCAAACCCAATATTTTTATTTAACAAACCACTAATAAAAAACCTCAAAATACACTACTATGCCCAGAATGACAGAAGCTGAAAAACGCGATTTTATTTCAAGTATAATAGAATTGGCATCACTCCAAAAAGAAGTACTGGCCAATGCCGGTTTCTGCAGCGATACCCTTATAGAAACACTGAGAAAAGAAAAAGAAGAAGCCGACAAGGCAGAAATATTACAGAAAGAAGCAATGGCTGCCTCACAGATTGCCACCAAACAGTCGCAGGAAGCACTTGCCAAAGCATACAACCAGGCCTCGAACATGGCCGAAATTATTTCGGGGTTACTCGGGCGAGATAATGAACTGGTGAAAAAGATGCGCAAATTCAGGAAGTAGCCAGACAAGACAATGATTAATGATTAATTGAGGCCACAAGTGGGATGTTAATGCGGATTCCGATTTGTACTGCATGTTGGTAAAAAAAAACTTCTGAGAGCCTAACCTGGACAAACCAGAAAAGTATTGAATAATGAGTCCCGATAAATATCGGGTTGAGTAATGAGACAATAGCATTAAACTTTTCGTAGCTGCTCATGTTATTTGTTTTTTGATATTTTATTAGAGATTTTGATCTTTTTATTTCTCGCTAAGGCCTCAAAATATGTCCACGAATTGCACCAATTAACGCGAATTAAATAAACAAAAGGTAATCAATTAAGTATTGAAAGTATCATTTTTAGCCCCTGGTTTCAGGGGGTTGGGGGTACAGGAAGCAGCTAAAATGGAACTGGCCAACTGAATAAAACGCAAAGGTCGCAAAAAAAGACTTGGGTCTCTTTATGCATTTTGCTCTCTCTTATTGGACCCATTTGGCGAGAAACACAAATTTTAGAAATAAGCCTTTTCTTAATATACTATACTACCTGAGTTGTTACAACTTTTCCCAAAATTCTGCCAGAAAAAAAATGAATATCAAACTTAAGACGCTAAATTTATATTCACACCAATTTTTGATGCACAACATATACGTCAATAAATTTCACATCAATATCAGTCTGCCTATTGGATTAAGAATATGGGATATGCCTTATCCCCTAGTGTTAATAAACTCAGCACAGAGGGATATTTGTTTTCCCCATAATTTTTAATGCCAGACAAAGGGGGAAATTGAATTTCCCCAGAATTTTTTTTTAACGCATCCTGGGGATTTATATTTTCCCCAACATCCCTGTCTTATAAAGAAAGGGGATTTATGTTTTCCCCTGTATAATTATCTGATACAATATTCAAATATATCTATGCAGACAGGGAATATTCTTGTTACCATAAAACCAACAGAAGGAAAAAGATTATTCAAAATAACTACATTTGCAAAAAAACAAGTATGAACCGCGCACACCTGTTTTCTATTTTAAGACCACTTATCCGCAACAAGTATATTATTGCAACTGTACTGTTTGTGGTATGGATTGGCATTTTTGATCAAAACAACCTGATAGACCGCTATAAACTGGCCTCACGCATACGTCAGCTTAAGCACCAGAAAGAACATTACCAGGTAGAAATAGATCAAAATAAGCGTAAGATGGAGGAGTTGCAGAGCAGCACCAAAAATCTCGAGAAGTTTGCACGCGAGGAATACCTGATGAAAAAGAAAAACGAAGTAATTTTTGTTGTGGAAGAGGATTAAAACATCTCACCGCAAACAGCATCACACAATAAACAACCAATGAATATTTACAGAACACTTAGCATTACCTACTATATTGGCATGGCCCTGGTTTTATTTGGCGTATTGATGAGATTAATGGATACACCCAATGCCGTTTATGTTTTTTCAATAGGGACACTGTTTATGATTGGCATCCGCGCCTATAACCGCATTGTGGGAAGGCCCGAAAACCTCCGCATTTTTACCATACTACTCGTAAGCTCACTGTTTTTTGCACCTGCCGCATGGGCTATGTACACCGGACGTAAATACTGGATACTGTTCGTTTTCATTGCTGCCATTCTTGATGGTTACGCAAGCTTCAGGAGGATAAGGAGGTAAAAAAGGCAAAAGGTAAAAGGTAAAAGGCCTTTCGGACTCCGGACTAAAAAACGGACTTCGGACTAAAAGCACTATGCACTAAAAAGGCAAAAGGCAATTCTGCCAAAAAATACACGAATATCAGTTTTAAGGCACTAAATCTAAATCCCAGATCCCAGATCCTAGATCCTAGATCCTATATCCCAGATCTTCCTATCTCCCTGAAATGCTCCAATAACTCCCGTAAGCAACAAATATTACTGCAATCCATCCCCTCTAACTGCAACAATTCCATTGATGCCTCAAAAACGGGTGTTTTTTCGAGATATCGCTCATGCACATAGTTCAGGTATTTCACAATACGGAAAGCATTAAAAACCTCATAAAATCGCTTTAAAAACACATTTTCTGATGAGCAGTTGTTAATAACTTCAACCAGGTCATCAAAAAATGCAGAATCGATCAAATAACTACATAACCCTTCTGGCAGTACCTGCACAAATTGGAGAAACCC
>JAFGVO010000032.1 GCA_016937935.1 Deltaproteobacteria bacterium
ATCGGCCAAAATAATTTTTTTTTGCCAAAAAAATGAAAAAAAGTGAAAAAAGGTGAAAATAATTAAAAAAATCTAACTTGGGAAGGGTATTTGGGAAGGGTATTTTTTTTAACCAGGGTCGGGGATTGAGGGATTGAGGGATTGAGTCGGGTATTTAAAATCTAACCAGGGTCGGGGATTGAGGGGATTGAGAGGGATTGAGGTCGGGGATTGGGGGATTGGTGGGATTGGTGTCGGGGATTGGTTTTTAAAAAGGTCGTTTTTTGCCCGGAAAAAATTAAAAAATGGCGTTTAAACAAAAAAAGCGGAGAGACACACCAGGCACCTCTCCGCTTTGCTTCTATAAATTCGAACTATCCCAGACGGGATTTAAGAGCCTGAAGCTGCTCTGTTATTTTGACCGGAAGCTTATCTCCAAATTTGGCAAGATACTTTTCAGCATCAGCCAGAGTGGCTTTGAAAGCTGCTTTGTCTACCTTCATAAGTTCATCCCAGTCGGCATCTGAAATGTCCAGACCTTCGAGGGCGAAATCTTCTTTCTTTGGCATAAGACCGATGGGTGTTTCAACTGCGTCAATCTTTCCATCAACACGGTCGCACATCCATTTTAGAACACGGCTGTTGTCGCCAAATCCGGGCCATAGCCACTTTCCATCGTCTGTTTTGCGAAACCAGTTTACGTAGAAACAGCGAGGAGCTTTGTCACCAAGTTTTTCACCCATGTCAAACCAGTGCTGCATGTAATCTCCGGCGTGGTATCCGATGAAAGGAGTCATGGCAAAAGGATCGAAACGGAGGCTTACGTTACCTAAATCGAGTGCAGCTGCGGTTGGTTCAGAAGAAGCGGTTGCACCCATATATACGCCCTGTTCAAAGTCAAATGCTTCGTGAACAAGAGGCATAGTGGTAGTACGTTTTCCGCCGAATACAAAAATATCAATAGGAACACCGTTTGGATTTTCCCAGTCTCCGCAGATAACGGGACACTGTGCGGCAGGAGCTGTAAAACGGCTGTTGGGGTGAGCTCCTTTTTCTCCTGACTCAGGGGTCCATGGATTATTTTTCCAGTCGATACCGCCGGCGCAGTCAACTCCCATGTCTTCCCACCAGACGTCTTTATCTTCAGTTACAACAACGTTTGTATAGATGCAGTTTTCTTTTAATGAAGCCAGTGCCATTGGGTTTGACTCCTGAGAAGTACCGGGAGCAACACCAAAGAATCCTGCTTCAGGATTAATGGCGTATAAACGTCCGTCTGCACCAGGCTTCATCCAGGCAATATCATCACCAATAGTTTCAACTTTCCATCCGGGAACCTTTGATTGAAGCATTGCCAGATTGGTTTTACCGCAAGCTGAAGGAAAGGCTGCTGCAATGTGGTATTTTTTTCCTTCAGGATTGGTAAAACGCAGGATCAGCATATGCTCAGCCATCCAGCCTTCGCGACCGGCCATTGCAGATGCGATACGCAACGCAAGACACTTCTTTCCGAGCAGAGCATTGCCGCCGTATCCTGAACCATAGGACCAGATGAGGTTTTCTTCGGGGAAGTGAGCAATGTATTTGTCTTCAAGGGGAGCACAAGGCCAGCGGCTGTCTTTTTCTCCTTCAGCGAGAGGTTTTCCTACAGAGTGGAGACATGGAATAAAATCACCATCGTCACCCAGAACCTCTAAAACCTTGTTGCTTACACGGGTCATGATGTGCATGTTTACAACAACATAAGGTGAATCTGTAATTTCAATACCGATTTTGGCAATATCTGAACCAATTGGCCCCATTGAGAAAGGGATCACATACAATGTACGGCCTTTCATGCAACCTGTATAAAGTTTTGTCATGGTCTTTTTTAACTCAACAGGATCAATCCAGTTGTTGGTTGGACCGGCATTTTCTTCTTTTACAGAAGCAATGTATGTTCGCCCTTCAACACGGGCCACATCAGATGGATCAGAATTGAATGCGAAGCTGTTAGGACGTTTTTCTTCGTTCAATCTGATGGCCATTCCGCTCTCGACCATTTCATTCATTAAGCGATCATACTCTTCTTTAGAGCCATCGCACCAGACTACCTGGTCTGGAGTACACATGGCTTCAATTTCTGAAACCCAGTCAATTAGTTTTTGATTTTTTGTAGGAACACTCATTTTCTATTCTCCCTTGTTATAGGTTATACTCAGGGTTTTATTGATTTCCTGATGTTTTGTTACTATTTGAATACATGATAATTATTTCTGCTCTATTAATTTAATCAGGCCGGCCACCAGACTTTGAGACTCAATGGGATGACGCAAATTTTTCTCGGGATGCATAATGTAAACATTGCACCGACCGTCTCGTTTTACATCCACGAATCCAGCTTCGGTTAAATCAACAACAATTCGATGCACGGCCCGTTCTGTAATACCGACAACTTCAGCAATATCTCTTAAGCGAAAATTTGGATTTTTTGCGATACAAAGAAGCACATGTGCATGATTAGTCAAAAAGGTCCATTGAGGTTTATTGTCCATTGTTTCTGACATCTGTTATCCTAAAAAAATAGTGGTAATTGTCCATTTTGTGAACTTGATTACACGAATCTTGTATCCTGTTATACAATACATGAATTACATGTCAAGTGTTTTGAATAATACCGTAAGAATAAACAATCGGTAACTATGAATCTTTTTTTGTTCATCTGGCCCTTCCGCGGTCTTTTGTTGCACTAAAATGTAAACGTTTGCACAATTTAAAAGGAGCAGCGAATGAAATATTTATTAGTGATACTTGCTATTTTTTTGATGGCGGCCGGATGTACCGACAATGGAACAACATCGGATACGGGTATCAATGGGGACAGTGATACAGGTGCCTACAGAGACTCGGACAGTGACACGGATAGCGATACCGACACGGATAGCGATACCGACTCGGACACAGACAGTGATGCCGACAGTGATAGCGATACGGACACGGATACAGATAGCTATACCGTAAAGGACACGGCAGGGGACACTGATACGGGTTCGGATTCGGATGTTGATACAGAGTGGTATCCGTGTAATGGGGATACAGAAGGGTATGATGCGGTGGTTTCCAAAACCGGAAATACCTGGACAGTTACCAATGGAGCAGGTCAGGAAACCTGGAGTGGTACTGATATGATGGATGCAATGGAGAAGGGATTTGATGTACTAAGTCAGGGGCGCACTAGTAAACAGAGTGTGCTGGTGACCGGGGACGGAGTGATGAACGCCAATGCCCGTTTGAGTATTCCTGGCTACACAATTTTAAACGTATGCGGCACAATCCATGTGCAGGGCACTCCTGGCAGTGACATGTCACCGTTTTATATTCGCGGTCAGACAGAGGTTGATATTCCTAATGCGCGGGTGACTGGAACACCGGCCTACGGCATGTTTATTAGAGAGTCGAGCAATATTCATCTAGGTAGAATCATTATGGATTTGGAACTGGAATCGTGGCTGGGCATACGTGTCGACAATAAGCCGGTCTGGCCGGACTTTCCGCCCCTGGTTAAAAATCTGACAATCGATTATGTGGAGGTACATTCCTCCGGTTCACACGGAGTGGAAACTTATGGAGTCGACGGCATTCTAATTAAAGAGTTTGTCGGGGATCACACCGGAGGTTGCGGGCTGATTTTAAACCATTCAACAAATGCCGAAGTGGGATCAGTTACTTGCAATGAATGTGCATATATTGAAACCGGATACGCGGCATTTAGAGTTGCAAATTCAAACGGTAAAATAGGTAACGACTTTCCTGCGGGAAATATCCATGTAGGCAGTGTGTACGCACGGGGTGGAGGTCGCGGCATCTTTTCTGTGTCAGGAAGCGGTGGATTAACCATCGACAACATCGACCTTGCTGATTGCGGAAACGACACTATTTTGCTCCAGAACTGCTACAACACAACCATTGCCGCCAATTCTGGAAACGCATCCGGCGGGCGACTCTATTTAAGTAACGACACTGCAAACACCGACAACGGCACCTATGAAACCTCGTACAACGTCACCTTCCAAAACCTGACCTTAACCGATGGTGCATATATAACCGAAAATTACTGCGACTACAAAAGCCAGGGGGACCGTAACAACAGGGCATACAACATCATCGGCTCTGCAGACATGTGCTACCCGTAATTAATTTCATGACAATTTTAAGAATTAATTTCCACTCTGACATATTCAAATGATAGTCTCCTGAAATTTGTACGGGACCTCAAATGCTATGGAATAATTAGCTTGCAAATGAAAAATACACATCCTAAAAAACCAACTGAAAAACTCGTTGAAGACTCGGAGAATTATTAACTATGGGACGCACTCGAGAACGAAAACGGCCTGATACTTCAAAACATAAGGGTTATATTACCGGGGAAGGGTATCAGCGGCTGGAAGAGGAGGCTTCGTATCTTTGGAATACAAAGCGTCCTGAAGTGACAAAGGCGGTTGCTGTTGCGGCGGCAGAGGGGGATCGGTCTGAAAATGCGGAGTACATTTATCGGAAAAAGCAGCTTAGGGAAATTGATTCGCGATTGCGCTTTTTGGGAAATCGTCTTGATGCACTCACTCCAGTTATTGAAAAGCCAAAAGCTGACGGTCGTGTGTACTTTGGCTGCTACGTGAAGCTGGAAGACGAAGAGGGAAACGAGCTGACCTATCGAATAGTTGGCCCTGACGAGTGGGATTTTGACAGGGGGGAGATCAGTATTGACTCACCGGTGGGCAAAGCGCTTCTTGGAAAACGGGAAGACGACGAAGTTCTGGTTAAACGTCCAAAAGGTGACACATGGTATACAATCATTGAAGTCACCGTGGATCCTCCGGAGAAAATATCCCTGTGAATAATTAACCGGTGACAGTTTTTTAGAATATTCCAGTTATTTTTCTATTCAGATTTTGTAATCATAGTATATGATTGTTTTTATGAATGAATTAAAAGAACCTACATGTGGTGACTGCAAGGCTTTTTATAAGGATGCCAAGGATATTAACGGGATTGTTCGCGGACTTTGCATGAAAAGGGGTGAACTTGGTGAGATTCCTGCAGGTCTCGAATATTGTGCACATTTTACTGTGAAAGATTCGAGGGCGGCTTTTGTTAAGCCTGCAGTTATTAAATCTAAAACATCCAAAAGAAGAAGTTCGGTGTCAGGCCAGAGAACTTTGAGCATGTCTGACAGGCGGACTATGAGCAATCCCACACAGGGAGATACAGAAGGAGAAATTTCAATGGATAGAGACGGTTTGAAACAGGTGATAAGGGAACTGCTTGAGGAAGAGACTCTGTTTGGTTACCCGGAGATTGCTCCAAAATATCAGGGAGGTTCCCTTGTGCTCCAGCCGGCTTCTGATGAAAATCAGCCAAAAGAGATTCCCATTGAAACATTTTTTCATAAAATTGTAATGGTGCGGGACAGATTGCGTGTGCTTGAGTCAAAACTGAACAGCAATGAAAATCTCACAGATCAGGATAAGGTTGAAATGCAGAGTTATATTTCCAAATGCTACGGAACCCTGACCACTTTTAACGTTTTGTTCAGCGATAAATCCAACCATTTTTCATCAAAATAATTTTTTTAATTTAAGCTCTTATGTTTGATTACTGTATTTGATTACTGTTAATCGGGATATAATTATGGTATAGTTGTAAAAGGAGATTTAAATTATAGCTATAATATCTTAACCAGAAGAGAAAAAATCATGAAAAATTCAGAAAATTATTTAAAGTTGTTTTTAAGTTCTGCTTTATCACTGTTTTTTATTTTGGCAATGGCAGGGTGTGAAGAGTCAATAAATAAAAAAGGAGTTTCTTCGGATACTGAAACAGGTGATACTTCAGTTAAAGTTGATACTGATGGCGTAGCGCCTCCAGGTTGCGGTGACGGTAAACTGGATGACGATGAGGCCTGTGATGATGGAAATAAAGAGAGTGGTGACGGTTGCAGTGCAAACTGTCTTTTTGTTGCGGAGGGCTACACCTGCAATCCTCCGGGAGAGCCCTGCAGGCTGATGGCAATGTGCGGCGACGGTCAGATTTCAACTCCCGAGTTATGCGATGACGGCAATACGGATAATGGTGACGGCTGCTCAGATCTCTGTCAGGTGGAGATTGGTTTTAAATGTTCAAAGGTTCCAAGCGTTTGTACAGAGACTGTGTGCGGTGACGGCAAGCTTGAAGGGGCTGAAGGGTGTGATGATGGTAATGCAATTCCATTTGACGGGTGTGATGCCAGGTGTCAGGTTGAAGCATCATGTCCTCCCGGTGAGTCATGTACATCCGCATGCGGAGATGGACTTGTGTTAGGTGAAGGTTGTGATGACGGCAACAATCTTGATGGTGACGGCTGTTCTTCAGAGTGCAAAGTTGAAGAAGGATATAAATGTATCCAGCCTGAAGTGGAAGGTATGCAGGCGGTTCCTGTAATTTACAAAGATTTTAATACTTCACATCCTGATTTTGAAAATGGAAGAACCGGATGTGCAGATGCCTATACGGGTATGCTGGCGGATACACTTGATGCAAACGGAACACCTGTTTTTGTAGCTAACAGCGGAGCATGCGGAATAGCGTCAAACTTTGCAGACTGGTACGATTACAGCTCTACAGACGGATCCGTTGTTGTCTCAACTTTGAATCTTTTTGAAAATGCAAATGGAGATTATGTAAACAGGTGGCTGGAAGACGGAACAAGTTACATAACAAAAAAAGTAATTGAATACGGAGACTGGGTGGGCTGTTCAAGCGATGCGGCAGATGACTGCACTTCCTGTGAAGTAATTGACGGCTATGACAGTAATAATGGCTGGGTGTGTGATACAGCCTGTGATAAATGGATAGATAATACCCAATACAAGGTTTGTGCCGCGTTTGACGGACGGAGCAATATTGATGGCAATCCTCTTTTCTTTCCTCTTGACGGAAAAGGGATAACCCCGGTTTCTGAATATGCGCCTGCAGGTCTCGGTCCCATGTATACTCAAGGATTTCCCGAGATGTATCCTTCAGAAGAGAAGTCTATAACGGCGCTGGAATTAACTCCACCCGCGGATTACAGCTACACTCATAACTTCTCATTTACCAGTCAGGTAAAATTCTGGTTTATGTATGATAAAACTCAAAAGCAGATTTTAAACTTTGTTGGTGATGATGATGTGTGGGTTTTTATAAACAACGAGCTGGCCCTTGATCTGGGAGGCATTCACGAGCCCGTGGAAGGCACTGTTGATGTGAGCACTCTCGGCCTTGAAGATGGAAAAGTGTACAGCATAAACGTTTTTCAGGCAGAGCGTCAGACAAACGGATCAACCTACAGACTTACTCTCAGCGGATTTAACGTTTCAAGAAGTCAGTGCCGCCCTGACTGCGGAGACGGTGTGGTCGGCCTTGGTGAAGAGTGCGACGACGGAGTAAACGACGGAGGCTACGGTGAGTGCGGTGAAAACTGCAAGCTGGGTGAATACTGCGGAGACGGAATTGTGCAGGAGCCTTACGAAGCCTGTGACGACGGAAACTTTAAAGACGGAGACGAGTGCCCCTCTTCCTGCAGAAATATATCCATCGATTAAGCAGAGTTTTATTCATTATTTTAGTTAATTATAAGCATGAAAGGATTGTAATGTTTAATGCCATTAGAAGAGTTTTATTAATTGGAATGTTTTCAGGAATGAGTTTTCTTTTACTTTCTTCATGTTCTGATAACAGCGGAGTGGGAACCCCTGACACGGATACTGACACGGATACGGATACTGACTCGGATACTGATTCTGATACTGATACAGACACTGATTCTGATACAGACACTGATTCTGACTCTGATACAGAGACTGAAACAGGAAGTGATGAAGGGTGCGGGGTTCCGATTATTCCTGGAGGATTTGGTGTATTGGGCAATAAGGTAATAAACGACAGTTGCCAGCCTGTAATGTTTCATGGAGTGGATAGTCCCTCTCTTGAGTGGGTTGCTGCAGGTGCAAAGCTGCATAAGAATACTTTTATTGAAGTTAAGTCCTGGGGGGCCAATATTATTCGTCTTGCATTGAATCAGGCATTCTGGCTTGAGTGGGGAGATAATGATCACCTGGTATATCAGGCTTATGTAAAAGAGATTGTCGGCTGGGCCGCAGATGCAGGTGTGAGTATTATCCTGGATCTTCACCGGGCTCCACTGGAGGGCAATGAGGTTAACGAGCAGCAGGATATGACAAATACTGATTCATTGACTTTCTGGAAAGAGGTCGCTGAGATGTTTAAGAGTGAACCCCATGTAATGTTTGAATTATACAATGAGCCCCGTGGAATTGAATGGTCACAGTGGCGAGACGGTGGAACTCACAACGACGGATGGACCATTGTGGGAACTCAGCAGCTTTATGATGCTGTAAGAGCTACTGGAGCAAAAAACATTGTTCTTGTGTCAGGGCTTGGCTGGGCATACAATTTAGACGGCGTGGTCGATTATCCAATGACAGGTTATAACATCGCATATGTTACTCATCTTTATAATTACAGCAACAAACAGCCTGCCACCTGGGAGAAGGACTGGATGTTCATGGCAAAAACAGCGCCGGTTTTTATTACAGAGTTTGGTCCTGGACCAACTGACGGTGTTAACGTAAATCAGTATGTCAGAGATGTTATTGCAGCAGCAGAAACCAATGGACTTCACTGGACATCCTGGGCCATGTATCCATTCTCTACAAACGGCCTTGTTAAAGATACTTTTGATCCCGCAAACAACAAGTTCGATCTGACTCCAATCGGAGAGTTCATCAAATCAACCCTGCAGAGCATGAAGTAAAATTAAACCTGTTTGTTAAGGACTGTTGAGGAGTAAAAAAAGGGCCTGATATTTAAAGCCATCATATGCTCTACTTGTATCGGTATATAATATTGTTTTCTAAATCTTTTTATGATAATGGATTACAAATACAATTATGGATAGTTTGTTTATTATGGAGAGACTGATGAGGAAATTATTACTCGTATTAAGTTTAGTTTTTACAGCATTTGGATGTGCGGGACCATATACGGGACCATATATGGATTATAAACATGCTACACGATTTAATTCCTGTCCTTTAAATGGTATTGAAAATAAAAGGGAACACGCTTTTTTTGCATTGCAGGCATCTTTAGCAGATGTAAACTGGGTTATTGAAAATATTGACACAAAAAGTCTTATGATAACTGCTAAAGCATGTAAAAAGGACAACAGTCTGCCTGCGGATTATTTGAAACGAACTGATAATGGTTGTGCATCAATTTTGTTTATGGTTCGCGAAAATGCAGATATCTTTGCTGTTATTCCAAAAGATAAACCAGTATCAAGCTCAATGATTAAATATTATACTTTACAAGACTGGATGAAGGCATTGGAGCGTGTTTATTCGGAGCTTCACTGTTTTAGTGATGAGCTACTTTCAGATAGAGTTGCTGGAAAAATTAATAAGTAGTTCTACTCGTTAATCCTTCATAATGGATATTAACATAGTTTGTGCTGACAATTTTTTGCTGTATGTGATAACGGTATAGTTTGGGTTATTTTACCTTTACTATAAGGACTTTCATGAACTCTTTTTCACAATTAAAATTATCGGACGATCTTCTTCAAAATCTTGAGAGTCTTGAATATAACGAGATGACTGCTATTCAGGCGGCGTCTATACCTGCCATTTTGCAAAAGGGTGATCTGCTGGCTCAGGCAAAGACAGGTAGCGGAAAGACTGCGGCTTTTGGAATAGGGCTTCTTCAAAATCTGGATTTTGAGAGATACAGGGTTCAGGGGCTGGTGCTCTGTCCTACCCGTGAGCTTGCGGAGCAGGTTATGTCCGAAATCAGACGTATTGCCAGGTTTAAACAGAACATCAAGCTTTTAAAAATTACAGGTGGATTGCCTCTCTCAAAACAGGAGCTATCTCTTAAGCATGAGGCACATATTATAGTGGGAACTCCCGGGCGTGTTTTAAAACTCCTTGAGCGTGGCTCATTAAGTCTTAAGGAGGTTAAAATGGTTGTTCTTGATGAGGCTGACCAGATGCTTAACATGGGGTTTATCGAACAGATAAAAACTATTATAAAATACGCTCCTCCACTTCATCAGACACTTTGCTTTTCGGCTACTTTTCCCGATGAGATAAAGGCGTTCAGTAAAAAGTTTTTAAAAGATCCAAAAGAGATAGCTGTTGATGTGAAGCATGACAAAGCTGTAATTGATCAATATTTTTATACCGTAAACCCGGAGTTTAAAGTTGATGCGGTAATAAATATTTTATCAACGTATAAGCCCGAGTCGGCTCTTATATTCTGCAATACAAAAGAGGAGTGTAAAAAACTTGGAGCTGCATTTAACAGGCAGGGAGTTTTTTTACTGGCACTTCACGGGGATCTTGAGCAGAAAGAGAGAACCGAAACTTTAATAAGGTTTACAAACGGCAGCAGCCGCATACTTGTTGCAACAGATGTTGCCGCACGGGGGCTTGATATAAGCAGTCTTGGGGGAGTAATAAATTATGATCTTCCCTTTGAAACAGAGACCTACGTACATAGAATAGGGCGCACGGGACGAGCGGGTGAAAACGGTATGGCTTTTTCATTAGTAAATAATGGAGAGCAGTTTAGAGTTGACGCCATTAACGAATTTATGAATGAAAATTTTACTTCTCAAAAAAGAAAATTTGAAAACCCCGGAACAAAAAATATTTTAAAACCGGCAATGACAACAGTCTCAATAAACGGTGGTCGAAAAATAAAGTAAGCGCAGGAGACCTTCTTGGAGCCCTCACCTGCGACGGAGGAATTGACGGAAGTGACGTTGGTAAAATTGACAGACTTGATAATTTATCATTTGTTGCAATCAAAACAAAAAAGGTCACAAAAGCCCTTCAGCTCCTCCAGCAAAAACCAATAAAAGGCAAAAAATTCCTCGCAAGAATTCACAACTGAACAGACCATTTAAATATGCCGAAGAAGTGTGGTTAGAAATATCAATTAATAAAGTACCGGACAGAGGATTTAGCCTTCCGTCTTACAGGTTTATCCCTCAATCTTACAGGTTTATCCTTCCGTCTTACAGGTTTAATCATTCCGTCTTAAACTTTTTTTCTGATTTTAAATAGATTAGGGCATTCGTTTTTCTTTTTCGCTCATAAAATACTTGAATAAAAATGTTGTTGCTTTTAGGTTGGTTGTAACTTTAAAGGAGAATTTATTATGAAAATTTTTAGTAATGCTGTGATGCTTTTGTTGATGTTTGCAACTTTTGCTTGTGCCGGACAGCAAAGCAGGGCCAGGTATCTTCCTGCTGAGACAGATCTTAAGCTTACCAAAGTTATACTGTATCGTAACGGTATCGGGTATTTTGAGCGTGAAGGGATTGTTGAAGGTGATTCCCTTGTTATTAAGGTCAGAAAAGATCAGGTTAATGATCTTTTAAAGAGTCTTACTGTTATTGAAAAGTCTGACGGGGAGGCTCTTAGTGTTGCTGTTCCTCTTGATACCAATGCATGGCAGAATGCGGCTATTTCTTCCATGTCTTCAGATTCGGGTCAGCTGGCAGATGTGCTGAACGGTTTGAAGGGAACATATTTAACTGTTCAGACTAAAGATGGAAGGTCATATGCGGGGCGTATTGCAATGGTTGAGGCGGTTTCTTCTTTTACGGAAAGGGGCAATTATGATGACGAAGAAGAAGTTGATGATTCCAAATTTACATATCGGTTGACACTTCTTGACGGGGGTGAGGTTAATCTTGTAAACCTCAACAACATTGAGACATTTGAAATTGCTGACAGGGATCTTGTTATGCAGCTTCAGCGAACCCTTGATGCCAGTGAAGGTGACGGAATTTTTCAGCAGGTGGATATTACTATCAGGCTTTCCGGAGATAAGCCTCATGATTTAGTAGTAAGTTATGTGGTTGAGGCTCCTGTGTGGAAGCCCACTTACAGACTTGTAATGGATAACAATAAAGAGGCTCTGCTTCAGAGCTGGGCAATTGTTGATAACACAAGCGGAGAAAACTGGGATGATGTTTCTCTGTCGTTAACTGCAGGGGCGCCCATTGCTTTTAAATACGATCTTCACACTCCAAAAAATATCCTCCGTCCTGATTTGACTGATAATGGTCTTGAAAGACAGGCTGCAGTTGCCTATGGTGAAACGACTTATAATGATGATGAAGCGGTTGCTGAAGAGATGGCAATGGAAAAGGCAATGCCAAGGGATATGAACAGTGAAGAAGACTCATATGATTCTATACAAGATATGAAAGAGGAGGCTTACCCTTCAAAGAAGATGAAGTCATCAGTACTCAGAAGTGCTCCTGCTCCTGTACTTGCTCCTGCCATGGGAGGTGCAATGGCTGCTCCTAAACCGTCTATTAGTATTTCATCTTTGCAGAAAAGCAGCGGTGCAAATACCTCATCTGCACGTGTGGCGGGGCTTACCCGTTACGACCTCAATAAAAAGGTGACTCTTCCTGATGGAAGCGCATCAATGGTTGCTGTAATAAATGAGATGATAGAAGGAGAGCGACTTTTTCTTTTTAATCCCGAAGGCTCCGGGGTCGGTTTTGAACATAATCCCTACATGGTTGTAAGATTTAAAAACACAACTCCGTTTGCCCTTGAGCCAGGTCCCGTAAGCATATATGTGG
This sequence comes from Deltaproteobacteria bacterium, assembly GCA_016937935.1. GTDB lineage: Bacteria > Myxococcota_A > Polyangia > JAAYKL01 > JAAYKL01 > JAFGVO01. The sequence goes on from JAFGVO010000032.1 coordinate 12,668, forward strand.
AGGGAAGTTTTGTAGGCGAAGGTCTTTCGGCTTCTGTTGCCACAGATTCAACAGCCACTATTCCCTTTGCTGTTGAGCCTTCAATTTTTGTAACTTCGTCAAACAACTACAATAACAGCGATGTTAAAATTACAAAAATTGTTAACGGCATTTTATATACAGAGAGATTTAATCGCCTTGAAACCACATGGAAAGTTTCTGGTATGAAATCAGAAAATGGCTACAAGGTTCTTGTGCGTCATCCCATGCAGAGCAACTATACACTTGTAACTCCCAAAAAAGAGAAAGTTGAACAGCTTGATAATGCATATCTTATTCCTGTTGAGGTTAAACCCGGAAAAAAAGAGGCTGAGTTAAAAGTTGTTGAACAGTCACCTTCTTCAAGCTCAATTTCAATTTTTGATTCAAGCGCAGAAAAACTTTTGATTGCACTTTTAGAAATTAAAAATCCCGATAAAAAGAATCTTGCGAAATTAAAAGTTATTATTGATCTTCGTAAAAAAATAGGAAAAATTGACAGTGAAATGTCTGGCTTAAAACAGCAGCAGTACGAATACGACAACAGAACAGAAGAGACCAGACAAAATCTCTACGCAATTAAAAAAGACGCAATGGCTGCAGATCTCAGAAAAAAATTAAATGACAGAATGGAAGAGTTCAGCAACAAGGCAAACGAACTTGGAAGAAAAATTGTAGAACTGTCCAACCAGAGACTCCAATACAAAATAGAACTTGAAGACCAGCTTCAGAACTTCACATATACTCCTTAAAAAATAGCAGACAGCATTAAATTTTTAAAAATTGTAATTGTACTAAATGTACGTTTTATATTTTTTTTAGTTTCATTTTATTAAAGAAGTCTATTTCTCGATAATAAATTTGAAAGTTTGTTAAAATGGTTTCATGAGAAAACAATTTTAAAGGGGAAATTAATATGAAGGGATTATATATTTTTGTCTCTATTGCAGTTTTATTTATAGTTGCAGGTTGCTCCGGAAATGATGGAACCATTGATTTTTTAGGTGATCAAAATGAGTGTCAGATTGGACAGGAGCAGTGTTCGTGTACTGCGGGTGGCGGATGCGATCCCGGGCTAACGTGTCTCTCTGAACTTTGTGTTGCTGTTAATCCGCAAGATACTGACAGCGCAGGAGGAGGTGGTGACAGTGACCAGGTTGTTGGCTCAGATAATACTACCGATACCTCCGGTGATTCTGATTCCGGGGTGTCAGGTGATACTTCTGATTCGTCTGACACTTCTGATGATTCAGAATCGGAGCAGGTGTCACAAGATGAATTTTCAATTGTTGACGGATATTTAACAATAGGTGAGTGGCACGGATATGCATGGAGTTCCGCAAGTAAAGGTTGTTCCATTTCTCCCTCATCTTATACGACTTTTACAGGAGACGGCCCCATGTGTGTTACAGGTTCTGTCACTGCATCGTATGAATCAACTGCATTAGTGGGGTTTAACATTGCTCAGGAATTAGGCAGCTCCAAACTTGGAACCTATACTCCAACAAGTGAAGGCCTGATGGTTGATGTGACAACAAACAAAGATTCTCCGTTGAGAGTACAGATTCAGGGTCCTGATGGTGAAACTGATAAAAACGACAGATGGTGTGCGGATATTTCTGTAAAAGGGGGGGAGCTCATTCCCTGGACTTCATTTAACACCCTTTGCGGAGATCCCTCAAACGGAACATTTTACAAAAATGAACCTATTGCAGCTGTAATGATTATGGTCCCCGGCACCCCCGATGGTGCAATAAGTTTTGACTTCTGCTTCAATAACGTTACCCCCTGACAGTCAATCAGGATTTAAACTTACAAACGGATTAAAGGGAGATTGCTTCCTGGATGTATTTTAGTAGTTCAGAGTCGCTGCCGTAGATCTCTTCCACGTTTTCGGAGTTTATTAATGCGTACATAATGGCTTTCAGGATAGCCTTTGGGTTACGTGCCCGTTCTGCAGCTTCGGTCATGTCATCAATTAACAGAGGTCGCTTTTCTTCTTCAAACTCAATGACTTCATGTTTAACCAATGTGTTTAAGATATTTTCAAGTCGTGGTCGTAGCTGCATAGCAAATTCACTTACAGGTTCTTTTTTGGGCTCATCTTCAACGAAATCAGTCAACTCTTTTTCAGCGAGCTCTTTTTTAAGTTTGTCTTCTTCATTAATTTTATCGATGATATTTTCAAAATTGCTCATATCATTTTGGTATACAAACTTTATAACACCGTCAACATTTGTTTTAAAAATCAAGCAGCCTGTGAGCTGTTAATAGATGTTTATTACAGGGGACAGTTGGCGGTGCACCAGGTGGTCATTGATTTGATGGGGGTGGTTAATTGATTGTTCAGGGTGCACTGCTGACATTTATCAAGGGACGGATTTTCAGAGAAAGCGTTAATATAAGTGGTGCGGATAAGACTTTCCAATTCCAAAATAGATGTTAACAGTGGGTTGTTCCATATTTGAAATGAATCACCAATAAATGCCAATTTTTCAAGCCCGTTGAGACTTTCAAGAGAATCGTTGTCACCGATATAAAGATCCTGAAAATAATAAGGTGAGAGAAGATCCCCGATGAGTTTAAGATTATTCAGGCCGGAAAAATCAATCAATCCATCGTTGTTTTTAATTTGAAAGATTCTGCCAATGCTTTCGAGGCGTTTCAAACCGGTGAAATTTTTTAAAACAGGATTGTCATAAACACCCAAACTCCCTTCAATAGCTGTGATATTATCCAGGCCGATAAGACTGGTGAGAGCCGTTTTTTCTAATTCAATACTGTCAGTGGTAGAGGTCACGCCTTCCAGCCCCACAAGATTTGATAAAGATGAGTTTCCTTTGATTGAAAGACTGCCGATGCTTCCTGTGATGTTTGGCAGCCAGCTCAGGTCTGTCAGTGCATCGTTGTTGTGAATTTTGATTGCAAGGTTGTCCACGGTTATCGTGATGTTGGACAGTGCACTTAGGTCTGTCAGTGCATTGTTGTTGGAAATCTCGATTGAAGGGCTCCAATCTTCTGTAAGAAAGGGAACAAGAGTGGTGATACCGTTCAACCCGGACAGTGTCTTCAGCAGAGGGCAATTATAAATTGCAATTGCTGATGTTGCACCTGTGACATTCTGGAGTCCATTAAGATCGGTAAGCTTATCCATGGGGCCAATAAAAATGCCGTCTCGCACAGATGTCAGATTCAAAAACGCACTCAAATCAGAAACATTGGGAACACCCCAAACATTTAGCCAGCCACCTGGAAGAGCTGTAATTCCCGCAAGTCCTTCAAGTGATGTGAGTGCAGTTGCGTATTTAATATTCAAATTATCGCCAATCTTGGTCAGATTTGAAAGTCCGTCGAGATTTTGCAGTTCATCGGCATACCCTATGGTAAGACTTCCATCGATGCGTATGAGACCTTCAAGCCCTGTAAGTGATTTCATTTTTAGGACACCATCATCGGCGTTTGATATGGAACCAATCAAAACATCTCCGGTCACGAAGGTAATCTGTTGTAACCCATAGACATTTGTCATGGTTTTTGAACTAACTGTGAGATTCCCCTCAATGCAGGTTTTGTTTGTAATAGCGGTCATGTCAGCGTAGGTAGTAATGACTAGATCCCCCTGGTAACACGGTTCGGTATCCAGGTCCAAAGTATCCGAGTCCAAAGTATCCGAGTCCAGAGTATCCGAGTCCAAAGTATCCGAGTCCAGAGTATCCGAGTCCAAAGTGTCCGAGTCCAAAGTATCCGAGTCCAAAGTATCCGAGTCTAAAGTATCCGAGTCCAGAGTATCCGAGTCCAAAGTGTCCGAGTCCAGAGTATCCGAGTCCAGAGTGTCCGAGTCCAAAGTGTCCGAGTCCAGAGTATCCGAGTCATATGATTTTGGGGATGTTACATGGTAACAGGCAGAACAAAGTAAAAGAGAAAGTAGTAAAAGCAAATATTTCATAAAAAGGTCCATTCAAAAAACATGTTTAAATATTTAAACAATAGAAATAATATTATAAAATTAACTTAAACAATTTATTTTTAGTCATTTTCGTGGGGCATGAATACTCTAATTATTTTATTTTGCCAATAATAATCAGGTTGTATTAACACTGCTTATATAGCTAAAAAGAGAGGTTCGTTTCTTTGGTTATTGTCTGATTATAACAGTGCGGGCGTCTTTGCGGTGAAAATCCGGTTTGTTGTTTTTGTGGGATGAGGCGTAGTATTCAAAATTGCGCATACCATTTTGGATTGATTCAACTATTACTGCGGGGCTGGATAAAAGTTTATTTTTGTTCGCCAGGTTTTTTGGAAGTTTAACTTTAATATTAAACAGAGCGTCCTGGTTATCCTGAATTGCAGAAAACATAAGCAGAGCGGTGTCAGGTTCCTGAGTCATTTCTTTTCTGTAATTATCAAAGTGGTAACAGTTCCATTTTCCTGAAGTAGAAAAATTAAACTCCCAGTATTCATCACTGTCTTCTGTGCCAATAAAAATTTCAAAACAGGTGTGTTTCCACAACTCATCTGTTCTGAGGTTATTGCTTATTTGAAAATCTGAGAGTGTAACAGGCTTCTCAATCTGAAATTTTTTTATGGTATATAGCAAAGTCAAAAGATCACTATTTTTTGAAATTTCAACGGTAACTTCACTGGCAGTTCCAGTTTTTGAAAAAGGCAATAATTGTATTGAAAAAGGCATCAGCCAAAGGTCCTTTCTGCAATTTTAATAGCAGCGAATTAAACGGTAACAAAACAGAGGCATAGGGGCAATGAAATTAAAAAAGAGCAT
>JAFGVO010000033.1 GCA_016937935.1 Deltaproteobacteria bacterium
ACTATCAGGCGCAAAAGAGATTTTTCACATGAAATTATTATCGAAAATGTTAATATTAATGAAGATGAAAAATCAAGTACTGCAATTTTGACTAAAATACTGGAAAATCGAATTCGCATGAGACCATCCCAGTGGGTATGGTTTCATGAAAGATGGAAATCACAAAATAAATAGATATTAAAATGAGCGATGTAATTATTGACAGACTAAATAGTGTTGTAAATGAGTTTTATAAAGATGAAATATTATCCTATGAATCTGGCAATCCCGGGTTGAAACCTCTCATTGAGTTCATATCTGTTGAAGCCCAGACTCTGGTTAATTCTGATAAAGGGCCTGCTTTACTTGTGGAGGCTCTTTTAAATGCAGGATTAAATGAGTTTACACCACTGGCAGCAGAGTGCCACTACAGAGCGAGCCTTGAAAAGCAAATAAGTGACAATTTTAAAGAATCAGCAGAAAATTCACCTGTTGTATTAATCAGTTCAAAAGAGATTTTTGCTGCTCCCTGCGGAGTAATGGATTCAGACAACCTGTTATTATTTGAAAATAGAGTTTTTAAAATGCTGTTAAATAGCAAAATAAAAAAAATAACCATTGTTCTTGAAGGACTAAATATTGAATCAGATTTAAAGCAAATATGGCTGGAAAGATTTTTAATGGAGCTTAACGCATTGAAAATCAAGGTTATTTTAAAAGATTGACATTTTTTTTACATTTATGGCTTAAGATGGTTCAATAAATTAAATTATTAATAAAAAAAGTGAGCCAGTTTTTTATCTTATGACAACTATTATTGTGCGAATGCTGACTGGTTTACGAGAGGAGGAATCGTAAAACGAATCAAGAATGGCTATATTTAATTATATTTTAGACAAGGGCTTTTCTTTTTTGTACAGTTTGTATATAATTCGCGCAGTTTTTAATTACGAAGGTTTCAGCTTTTTAGCGTCCTTCACTAACTTTTAAAAGGTGGATGTATGAAAAATTTAACAGTTTTTTACTTGATTCTGGCAAGTACATTAACAATGTTTATTACTTCATGTGCAAGTAGTGATAAGAGTGACGGTCTTGATGGCGATGATACAAGCGCACTGGCCAGGATGGCATATCTCGTTGATGATTTCGATGATGGTGATGATGCAAATATTGGTGAACATGGCGGTTGGTATGTATATTCTGAAGAAGGCACGAAAATGACAATAACTCCTTCTGAGGGTGGTGAATTCTCTGATGGTATTATTAAAGTAACTGAAACTGTTACTGGTCCCGGTGCGCTTACAGATAATGTTAACTTTTTTCATTTTGAAGGTAAAAACGCCTCAGAGTGGGGTGCAACTGCTCATGTTGATCTTTTAACAGATGCAACTGGTGAGTGTCCTCTTGCTACAGATGTTTCTGCATATAAAGGGGTTCAGTTTTATGCAAAAGGCAACTGCACATTGAGAGTTTCAATGGATCAGATTGATCTTCTTGGCGTTGATGAGCACGGTCTTTGTACTGATGGTGATGAATGCGGAAACTCTCATGGGGCAAACTCCGCACTTTCTGGAGACTGGAAACTTTATCAGATTCCTTTTTCAACAATGTCACAGGAAGAGGGCTGGGGAGTATCCAAAAAAATTGATCTGAAAAAAATGTACGGTATCTCTTTTACATTTGTGTATGAGCAGGGTGTGTCTGATCCCAGCTTTGCATTTGATATTGATCATATTGGTTTTTATGATGGTCCTGCATTTGATGCGGCAGCCAATGAACCTGAAATTTCAGAAGATTCACAGTGCACTGCTGCTCCAGTGGATTCAGACACAGTAGTGGATTCGGATACAGTAGTAGATTCAGATACAGTAGTAGATTCAGATACAGCAACAGATTCAGATACAGCAACAGATTCAGATACAGTAACAGACAGTGATACAGGGACTGATTCAGCTAAATAGTGTTAAACTTCCTGATTTATCAGGTTACAATTTTTAACGTTAAACATGTTTTAACCAAAGAAAAGGATTAGAAGGCACAATGAAGACACTTTCAAAGGTTATTATTGCATTATTGGGCTCAAGCATGGCAATAAGTTGCAGTTATATGCAGCCAAAAGCTGAGAATGCAAACGAAAATGCGCCCTCACTTTCTAAATGTGAGCAAAATGCTACTATCGATGACTTTGATGATGCTGATGCTCAAATCAAAGTTGTTGAAGGCAGGGGAGAGTATATTTATACATATGCTGATGCTCTTGGAACATCAATCGAGTTTCCTTCGGGTGATGATTTCAGACCATATCCGGGAGGGGTTGGTGCAAGTAAGTTTATTGCCCGCTTTAGAGGATACACTGCCAAATCTGGTGGCGATATCTTTGCCGGTATCGGCTTTGGTCTTGCATCAGGCGGTGCAGGAACACCTTATGATGCATCAAAATATACCGGTGTTTCATTTATTGCCAAAAGAGGTTCTACTGATTCTGCAGCTGTTGTAAGATTAAACATTGCTGATGTGAACACTGATCCTGAAGGTAAAGTATGTACAGAGTGCTATAATCACTTTGGTACACCAATAAAACTTGCTGATCAATGGACACGATATGTTATCTTTTTTGATGAGCTTGAGCAGCGTGCCGGCTGGGGTAATCCAAGACCTGCAAGCGTTGACACCAGCGGACTTCTTGGAATGTCATGGCAGTATGCGATTCCCAATTCCAAGTTTGATTTAGAGATTGATGACATCCGCTTTATCGGTGCCTGCAACGAAGAGTATGCCAAAAGAGCCGAAGAACCAAAAGCTGAAGTTGCGCCTCCTCCTCCGGCTGTAGAACCGGCACAGGCGCTGTCACCGGCACAGGCTCCAACAGACATAGAACCAATTGAAGAGATTGGTCCTGATAATGAGACAACAGTACAGTAATGTAAAACAGGGCTACGCCCATTTAAAATCTATTGTTATAAATATGGCAATACGAGGTATAATAATGAGAAAAAAACTATCAATTTTTAGTCTACTAATCTCCTGTTTTCTTGCGGCGCCTGCGCTGTTTGCTCAGGATGATGATTTCGATGCAAATTTTGTTGCACCACGTGCGAAAGTTGCCCCCGGTTTAGGCTGGGATCCAACGGATCTTGCAATCAAGACCTACGGCGTTAATCCAATTGGTTTAACAGGTGGAGATGATGAAGATGGTGAGAAAAATAATTTCTATTACACCGGATTCTTGAGAGCTCCATTAAATATGGGAATTGGCACCAATCAGACATTAAACGGGGATGGAATGGGCGGAAAAAAACTTCATGCTCCACCCGTTATTCCCGATTCAAGTTATCTTGACTGGCGTTATACCAATCTTCACGGTGGCCCCTGGGCAGAAATCAGATTTACTTATGGTAATACAAAAGTAAACGGAAATGTCACCCTTGCAACATACAACATGACAGCAGGCGGTTATGAGAAGCTTGCAGCCCAGCTGGGTATCAGCGAAGGGTTTGTAAGTCTTGCACTTCCAGGACTTTTTAACGGTCGTGGTGGTGTTGTTGCCAATGTTGGTATTTTTTCTGCCCGTTACGGTGCAGCCGGTCGTTATGATGCAGGAATTTATGACACATATCTGTTTGGTGCAACTAAAGTTGCCGGTGAGCAGGTTCGTCTCTATTTTGATGTTGCCCCAAAAGTGACTCTTCACTTTGAACAGGGTTTTGGTGGTAAAATTGAAGTTGCTCCATTTATGCCCTATGAACTTAAAGATGAGGGCGGAGCAATTGTAACTAATTCGGATACAGGTGCCAATGTTCCAAATCCTCTTGGTGATGCCCCATGGGCTCCTTATGGTGGAAGTGACTGGGAGCAGGGAGATACTTTTCTTCATCACGAGCACCTGGGTGTATCCATTGATGATAAACTCTTTATCGGTGCCCACCTGATGCATGCTTTTAGTGTTGATTCAGACTCTTTTAATCCTCAGTACGGAAGCAAACTCAATGCTCATATTATCAATGTTGGTATGGATATTAGACTTCGTGATTTCTTTTTTGGTGACGCATATTTAGGTTATGCTCATACAGATCTTGAAAACCCGCTTCGTTTAGGTGGAGCTTTAGAGGCTCTTCACTCAACAGACGGCTGGGCATGGAGCCAGAACTTCTTTAAACCTGGTTCAATTGATCCAAGTGGCGGAAGTGCTTCAATGACTGCAACTGATGGAAGTGCAACAGGAACCATTGATTCAATTTCATTTGAGTATGATTTAAGTATCGCAAAACTTCTCTGGCATCCAAAAGAGTTCTGGGGACAGGACAAAGACGTTCTTATTTCTGTTTTTGGTATGATGAACTTTATAAATTCAGACAGCCCTCTTTTTAGTGCAGCAACTAAAAAACTAAAATGGGGTGCTAGTGCACAATGGATTCCAATAAAATGGTTTGGTGTTGGTGCAAGATGGGATTCTGTTAATCCTGACATGGATAATAATAAACTCTCATTTAATACTCTTTCAGCAAATCTTCTTTTCCAGACTGATTTCATTACCCATGAGACATTTACTATTCAGTACAGTAAATATTTCAACGGTTCTGACGTAATGCCAGGCTACCCCTGGAATGCTGACGGCGCAAACGGTGCAATGAGACCCGATGATCACGTAATCACAATGGGCGCATCTATGTGGTGGTAGTCCCCGTTAGCTCTTCTCTCTTCTTTTTATAAATTAAAATCACAAAGTGTTGTTAGAAATATTCAGACTAGTATTGTTTGTATGTTAGAAATAAACTGATTGATTATAAACATATTGATCTAATTATATATCAAAGTGAGCAATTTCCTGATGAAAATACAAATTACAGAGTTTTGGTTAAAAATATTTATATTACTGCTAATTTTTAATTTCTTAGGTTGCAGCGGTAAAAATGTAGATAATATCCATGTTGAAAATGG
>JAFGVO010000373.1 GCA_016937935.1 Deltaproteobacteria bacterium
CCCCAACCACCGCTCTCGACCTGCTTTTCCAGGGAAAACTCCCGGATTTCGAATCCTGTCTGCCAACTACCGCTGAATAGTTACAAATTTTATTTTATAACTATATCGAAATTTTCTACAAGAAATAGAAACGATAAAGGAAATTACATGAAAGTATTTTTACAAATTACAGCTGTTGTTATGTTTATGACGTTAGGAATTAATGCATCAGCACAAAACCTGATACCCATAGCTAAAGGTACCGTTGAAAGGTACCCAGTATACAGCACAACTTATGGTAATTCAAATAATAACGGCAGAGTAGGATTTTACAGTTCCATTTATTCATCATGTTACCCCATAACCTCATCTTTCAGTACAACTATTACCACATGCATTCCCATGTGGACTTACATGGCAACTGCTCAGGCGGTAGTTGAATTTGAATTGCCAGGTACAACTACAGTTGATTCATGGGGAATGACCACTAATAATTTTACTGCAAAATTAAATAATATAGTTCAAAGTTCCGAATGGGGAACAGGAACATTCAATATAAATCTTTTTGACCTTGATGATGCGTCTGAAGATGGATCAATTTCCGAGGCAGACTGGAATGCCACTCTTGCCCCTCAAGAGAGTTCATGGCCTCAAACAATATCACACACAATTGGAGGAACACCTGCAACATTTACTGACATTGATGTTACGGAACAGTTAAAAAGAGATCTTTTTGGTACAGGAAAAGGTGATACAACATCAGGATTCATTCTTATTTCAGATTCAAAATCATCTGATTACCAGTTAAGTTTTGATCTTGCAACCTCAGAGGGTGATACGGATGGTCCATTTATTAAAATTACTGTAAAAAATGACACAGACTCTATGACCGACTCGGAGACTACAGACACTGATTCAGATACAGTAATTGTAATTGACACTGACTCTATGACTGACTCGGAGACTACAGACACTGATTCTGACACAGTAATTATAATCGACACAGACTCTATGACTGACTCGGATTCTGACTCTGCAGTTGATACAGATACCCCTGCTGATTCTGATACCGTAGATGATTCTGACTCTACAGCTGATTCTGACTCTACTGCTGATTCTGACTCTACTGCTGATTCTGACTCTACTGCTGATTCTGATACTGATAGTGATGACAGTGAAGATGACAACTCAAACAGTGACGAAGGCTGTGGTTGTTCAGCCGTCGGAACATCAACATCAACTTCATTTATTCAACTCCTGTTTCAATTGATTTTTTAATTCCCTCCCTGTATCTTCCATCTGCTCTTTTTTTTAACAAATAAAGCGATACTCAATGTGCAAAAAAAACATACATATTAATAAGCCGGGATTCCTTTTATTATTCATTTTCTTTTTTTACGGGACAGATGCTCATGCACTGGAAAATATAACAGTATCAATTATCAATGAGACAAAAATAATTGAATTACCTCTAAAAATGGCAAAGTCCAATACGGACAAACAGGAGCTTGATGCCCTTGTTTTATCCACTGAAAAGGAAGGGAAACTTTACATTTTTTCAACTGAAGAGGTAAGGCCTGTTCGCGCCCACACAGAAGGGTTTATGGATGTTCTGCTAATAGGTAAAAATGGAATAATCAAAGATATTTTAAACTCAGTTCCTCCAAATATAACTCCTGTTTCAACCCGATCATATGCGGCATTGTTAAAACTTGCGCCCAAAAGCTGCGAACAGTTTGGGATAAAAACCGGAGAACAGATATTCATTCCCGGAATTAATCTTAGTAAAAGACGAACAATAAAACCGGATGAGGATGATCGCCAGAAACTTGAAGAGGTTCTTACCCGCTCTATAAAAGACAATCCTGATAACCCTCGCTATTTAACATCTCTGGGCAAATTTTATATTGCAGACGGCACACCTGAAAAAGCTACGGCCCTATTAAAGGGTTCTACAAAAAAAAGTGTGGAAATGCTGGTTACTCTTGCTGTTGCTTACCGTAATCGAGGCATGTTAAAAGAGTCAGAACAATCCCTTATGGAAGCCATTAAAATTGACCCGTTGTTTATAGATAGCTATGAACAAATACTTTTGTATAACAATACTAATCAGGCGGCATTAAACAGTATTCTCCAGGCAACCAGACTGCTGACAGACACTCTAAAACAACACAGAGGGTTTAAAGCGGGACGACTGCTACTTTTCAGACTGCATATTTCACAAAACAATCTACTGTCAGCTCGACAGGTACTTGATTCTGCACTGGTAAAATCACCCGAAATTATCAGGGCTTATGGAGACCTCTTTTTAAGGGAGGGAAATTTTAAAAAAGCCGCAGAAAATTATATGCAATTTATTACTGCCAGACCTTATCACCCGGCAGTAAAAGATCTACGTATTTTTATTATGCTCCACTACCCTAAAACTGAAATGAGTAAAAAATGAATCTAGTTAAAACTCTTCTTCCTTTACTTCTTTTTAGTGTAACAGCCTGTGGCATTAACTCTGCAAAACATGGAGATGAAAAACAGGCTCAGCAACAGCCGTCCATAAATAAAAAAAAGGGTCATCCAAACATTCTATTTATAACAGTAGATACATTACGTTCTGACAGAGTCGGCTGCTATGGCAACAACAATATTAAAACACCAAATATGGATGAACTGGCCAGGGGTGGTGTTTTGTTTGAAAATGCCTATAGTGTACAACCAGTTACTCTTCCATCCCACACAAGTATGCTCACGGGACAATATCCATTTAACACGGGAGTAAGAGATAATAATATTTACAAGGTTAAAGAGGAGACAGTAACACTTGCAGAACACTTAAAAGCCAATGGCTACATTACAACTGCATTTGTGGCAGCCTATATTCTTAATCATAAGTTTGGATTAAACCAGGGCTTTGATTTTTATAATGATAAATTTATCACACCAAAACAAAAAGGCCGTTTGCCTGTTGATAGAAGGGCATCAGAAGTAAGTCTCCTGGCAACTGAATGGCAAAAAGCCATGAAAGATAAAATTGCAGAAAAGCCCTTTTTTCTGTGGCTCCACTACTACGATCCACACGCTGATTACGATCCTCCTGAACCATATAAATCTGCATATCCAAATCCTTATGACGGTGAAATTGCTTATACGGACGACTGGCTCGGTTTTCTATTTAAGGATCTCAAAAAAAATGGCCTATGGGAAAATACCATTGTTGTTTTGATGGCTGATCACGGTGACAGCCTTGGTGAGCACGGAGAAAATACCCATGGAATGTTTATTTACAGTGCAACAACACATGTTCCCTTGTTAATAAGATATCCCGAAAAGCTGCCCTCAAATAAACGAATCCCTGACCGGGTGTCTGGGGTAGATCTGATACCGACAATACTTGAACTTGCAGATCTTCCACCAATAAAGAGCGTTGACGGTTTGAGCCTTGTGGATCTGATAATCAATGACAAGCATCTCAAATCAAGACCTGTTTACAGTGAAGTCTTCATACCCCGTTCGTTTGGATGGAGTGAACTAAAAGGGGTAAGGCAGGATGATCTGTTTTACATTGATGCGCCAATAAAGGAACTCTACAAAAATGAGATGGAGTGGACAAAGCTTGACAATCTTATAGATGAACAACCTGAAGATACTAACAGACTACAGTCTGCAATTGATGAAATGATAGCCTCCGGAATACCTCTTGAAAAAAGCGATTCAGTTGCCATGGATGAAGACATGATTATGCAGCTTGCTTCCCTTGGATACTTTGTTAACAGTGAAAAGGATCAATCATCTTCAGATCAAAAAATTGAACGCCCTGATCCCAAAAACAGGATTCATATTTTTAACATGTATCAAAGAGCAACATCTCTTATGAGTCGAGGAGGATACACTCTTGCAATGCCGATTTTGAAGCAGGTAGTAAAAGAGGACCCTGAAAATGCACGATTTGTTTCTGATTTAGCCAATGTGTTAGTTGAGCTGAAAAAATACGATGAAGCACAAAAATATTTAATAGAGATAATTAAGGCTCACCCGACTGATGCAAAATATACATTACAACTGGCTGACAGCTACATTAAAAGCGGCAATGAGAATAAAGCGCTGGATGCATTTAATGCGACTCTTGTACTGGATCCACTAAACGTCAACGCTCTTTTCAATGGAGGAATGCTGTACATTAATATGAAAAAATGGGCTGAAGCCAAAGAGCTGTTTAAAAAAATAATAAAAGAAAATCCCAAAAATGCAAAAGCTATAAACAACCTTGGGTATATACTTATAAAAGGTGAAAATAAAATCGAAGAAGGAATAGCGCTAATAACCAAAGCCCTGGATACAAACCCCAACAATACCGCACTGATACTCTCTTTAGCATCTGCATACATGACAAATAATGACTTTTTAAAAGCTCAGCCTCTCCTGGAAAAAGCACAAAAAATTATGCCTCAAAACCCTCAGGTAATAAACGATCTCCTTAAAATTTATAAAAAAACAGGTAATAAACAGAAGTTCTCGCAACTGCAGCAAAATTATAAAACATCTATAAACAAAGATTAAAAGTTAATCAGGATAGTAAGATCACCAGCCATCAAGAACGCATTGCATTGTGTACGGCTCGGTTTCTGAAAGAGGAAAATCTTCGGGTTCACCTTCAAGCAGATTACCCTTTGCAACTCCGGTTACATCATTAAAGCGATATGACCAGCAATACCTAAGGTCGGGATGGTCTTCCGAGTAGGTCACAATGTTGTCAATCAAAGTAAGATTTCTAAATTCCGAAAACGCCGCAAAGTAACCAAGAAACTGATTACGACGCACATCAGCATCAGAACTTTTGTACATGTACATTCCACAACTGTTGCAGATATTGTCATGAACATAGGTGATTCGATTATGCCCTTTGTCTCCGCCGTTTGAATATTGAATATACCCTAATCGTCCGTTTGCTGAACCGTCCACCATTGTTATGGTATTTCGGGCAATCACGTTTTGAGTTTTGTGCCAGCTTACAATGGGGCCATCGGTGTAAGTACTGCCATCTCCCTGCTCCATCAAATTATCAAGAATATAAACATTTTCACCGGTGGCATTTACAATATCTCCGCCCCCATTATGATGAAATCTATTGTTCTTAATAACAATATCTTCATCAACACGGCCGGGACCTTCGATATCAACCCCGAACTGAGGGGCTGTGCCGCTAATATGATGAATGTCATTATCTGTAATTTCAACGCGAACGCCACCAACAATAGAGATCCCCTGTCGTCTGTTTGCGTGAATATTGTTTTTTATATAAGTCACATCATTTGAGTCCAGCAAAAGTGACCCATCACCGGTTAACTCTTTCATCTCCATATTCTCAACAAGAACATGATTATTTTCCCACACGCAAATACCATGGCCTTCATCATGGGCAGTACTGCCATCGTTGTCCCTCGGTGTAAACACGTGGGTCTTGCGATCCCCGATAATTACACCATCGCGAACGACAATATTATCCCCGTTCAGACTCAACACACAGTAATTCCATTTATCGTTGGTATCCATTCTGAGCACTGCCCCATCACTAAACACAAACTCCGTATCCCCGTAAATATCAATGCCCCCCTGATAAATGTCATTGCCTTCCACACCAACCAGATATTCACCTGGGGGCAACACAACAGTATCGTAACCTTCATCATGAGCCCAATCAATTGCACTCTGCAGGTTGACTGTTGTTTTAGCCGCATCGCTACCATCATTTGGAATATCCCATTTATCAAGTTCTATAATATATTCTTTTTTATCCGCAACATCCGGCAGCTTCACATCAAACCCCTTAACAGGCAACCCGTCAGAATCCAGCAAATCCGAGTCCGGTTCTGAACTATTGTCCCACCCGTCAGCTTCCTCATCAGAAGATCCAGCCCCATCATCTTTACAAGACA
>JAFGVO010000374.1 GCA_016937935.1 Deltaproteobacteria bacterium
AATAGGTTTTAATGTTTTATGTATTCTTTTATTATGCCCGAGAAATTTTTTAGCCCCTTAGGAGAAATTTGTGAATTTTAAAAAATATTTAAGTGTATTGGTTGTTGTTAATCTGATTTTAATTTCATCTTTACTTTCTGCTGCAGGTACAAATGACGGCTGTTACGAATATGAAGAAGACTACATGATTTTTGATGACTGGGACGGAGATGGAATTTTAGATGCCGAGGATACATGTCCGACAGATTATGATCCGGGCAACTATGATCAGGACGGTGACGGAATAGGTGACGTTTGTGATAATTGCGCACTGATTTCAAATGCTAAGCAGCTTGATATAGATAGAGATGGTGTTGGTGATGCCTGTGATGCTGATATTGACGGTGATTTGATTTTAAACGAACGGTATTTTGTAAAAGATTCAGATGTAGCCGGAGGTACAGATGATACAGCTGATTCTTCAGTGTCCACAGACAGTTCTGATGTGTTTGATACAGCAGATACTTCTGATACAGCCACTGATACAGGTTCTGATACCTCTACAGATACTTCTTTAGCTGCAGATTCTGATTTAACCACACTCGCTGTTAAAGATAATTGCCCCCTGCATTACAATATTGATCAGAGTGATATTGACGGTGATAACCTTGGTGATGCCTGTGATGATGATATTGACGGTGATCTTGTTCCCAATGAATCCGATTACTGTCCCTTTGACGGGAGCATAACTCTGTCTGATGAAGGTGGAGATCAGGAAGATGTTACATGTACAGGAGATGCTGACAATGATGGAGTCAATAATTTTAAAGACGGTGCAATTTTTGACAACTGTCCCTTTATTGAAAATCCGGATCAGCATGACCTCGATTCTGACGGTCTGGGAGATCTCTGTGATGACGATATTGATGGTGATGGAATCAATGACAGCAAAGATAACTGTCAGCTTTTTGATTTTATGGACAAAATTGAGGCTTTCAACATAACTGCCGGCAAAAATGAAATGGTTGATCTTTCTGACGATGAACTGCTTTTTTATCTCGCCAATCCGGACCAGGAAGACTTTGATAAAAATAGAATTGGTGACAAATGTGATGTTGATTTTTCAAATATTAACAGTGACGGCGAGTATGTTTTTACTCCCTGTTATGTGGTTTTAGATGATGTTGGCAACTGTCTGAATATTGAGTCTGATGCTCTTGAAATTTATTCTCCTGGAGTTTCTGCGGTCAGAACAAGTGATGATGAGAGAAGACTTAGAATATTTGCAAATAGAGAGAATGAGAAACTTTCATATTCATGGAAACTTGTTGCGGGAGATTCAAAAGGTATTGATATTAATAATGCTTCCGGTGAGGTAAACTGTTCTTCTTCATATGAATATCGTTACAAAATTAAAGTTACCGGCAAAGAGAGGGACTCTGATTTTGAAATTGCTGATAAAAGTGCCTCTTTTACTACAAAGCTTTCAGGTTCATATACTTTAAAATTAAAGGTTCAGGCTCTTGATAAAGATGGATCGCCAAAAGCCGGAGATGAAAATTACGATGAGACATATGTAACAATTAATAGTTCCGGTGAGGATGATTACATAGCCTCTTCATGTGGGTGTTCTCAGATTGGTGTTGAAAATACAAGGTTTTCATTTGTTTTAATTTTATTCTTTTTATCTTTTATCGCTTTGAGAAAAGTCTTGAGCCGCAAATCTTATTAAGACTCCTTTTAAATTCCTTGCCTTGACACGAAGTATTGGTTCATAATGCTGTAATGGAAGGCCGGGTACAATCTAAAATTAATAAACTCAGACGTTCAATGAGTCTTACCGGGGCAATAGTCACTACAGCTGTAGGAATTTTGCTTCCTGTTATTTTATCAACCACAGTTGGCATTATTGCTATTGCAACGGGTAATGGAACCGAGTGGACACTCTTTGGAGTCCTGGTGGTCAGCTTTGCCGCTGCAGCTATTGGAGGAGGGGTAATAGTTACTGTTCTTCTAAGCAAGAAGCATGTTATTGGCAGGCAGCAGGCTGATTTTCTTGCAAATATTACTCACGAATTAAGAACTCCTCTTACAGCAATAAGAATGTATGCCCAGACAATTGAGATGGGTCGTCTTGAGGGTAAACCGGAGTTGCTGGAACAGGCATCAAAAACAATTCTTCGTGAAACAGAGTGGCTTGAATCCATGATTGATCAGGTGCTGACATGGAGAGCAGCCTCAAGGGATATGAATATTCTTGATAAGAAAATGAAGCCCATAAAAGAGACTGTTAAGCATTCTGTTGAGAGATTTAAACGAATGGTCCCTGATGATGAGGTTGAATTCACATATGAACTTAAAAGTGAAAGTACTATTTATCATGACGAGAGAGCTGTTCATTCAATAGTAATTAATCTTCTTGTAAATGCTTATAAATATACAGGCACTTTAAAAAAGATAACTTTAAAGCTCTTTGATGAAGGGGATAATACTCTTTTAACTGTTAAAGATAACGGAATCGGAATCCATGAATCTGAATTGCATAAAATTTTTGATCCTTTTTACAGGGTTGATTCCAGATTGAGAAGCAAGGCATCAGGTGCAGGACTCGGCCTTGCAATTGTTAAACACAATGCTGTTCTTCACGATGCGGAAGTTTCAGTTAAAAGCGAAGAAAATGCAGGAACAGAATTCACAGTCTCTTTTATCAAATCAATAAACCCGGAGAAAAAATGAGTGATGTAAAATATTCAAATAATCGAGATAAAACAATTCTGGTTGTTGAAGATGATAAATCTGTAAGAGAAGGTCTGGTTATGAACCTTCAGCTTCAGGGTTACAAGGTTATCAGTTGTAATGATGGGGACGAAGGCATGAAAATGGCTTTTGACGCAAAACCTGATCTTGTAATTCTTGATATAATGCTACCGGGCTGGAGCGGCCTTGATATTTTATCCGAGCTAAGAAGCACATCAAATGATGTATCAGTTCTTCTGCTTTCAGCAAGAGACAGAACCGAACATAAAATTGAGGGACTTGAAATTGGTGCCGACGATTATGTCACTAAACCATTTGAGCTCTCTGAGCTTCTTGCGCGGGTTGAGGCTCTTCTTAGAAGGAGACGGGGCTATTTTCAAAAAGAGGCCAATATCAGTTTTGGCACTATTGTTATTGAGCCCGACAGACGCAAAGTTACAGTTGAAGACAAAAGGGTGGAGCTCTCAATGAAAGAGTATGAGCTCCTTTTGCTTTTTGCAAAAAATCCCGGACGCCCCTTTGACAGGGAGTCAATTTTAAGCAGCGTGTGGGGATGGGATTTTGACGGAACATCAAGAACAGTTGATAATTTTATTATGTCACTTAGACAGAAAATAGAGAAGAATCCCCAAAAGCCTCAATACATTAAAACCGTAAGGCAGGTGGGGTACAAACTTGATGCATAATTTATTTTAATTGATAGAAGGAGGGTGGAGCGTTTATGAAGATTCACGAGTATCAGGCAAAGAGACTTTTTTCACATTACGGGGTCCTTGTTCCCGAAGGTGATGTTGCATTTACAGCTGATGAGGCCGTTGATATTGCAAAAAAAATAATGGAAAATACCGGTAAAAATTCTGTAGTTTTAAAGGTTCAGGTTCATGCAGGTGGAAGGGGAAAGGCAGGAGGGGTAAAAGTTGTACAAGGTCTTGACAAAGTTAAAGATGAAGCGGAACAAATGCTTGGAAGTATGATTACCACCGGGCAGACAGCAGGTGAAGAGCACGAAATTACCCGCATACTTGTTGAAGAGGCAATTGATATCGAGCGGGAATTATATGTGGGATTTTTAATAGACAGAGATAAAAAAGAGATCTGTGTAATGTCGTCAACAAAAGGGGGCACTGATATTGAAACTGTAAGTCAGGAGTCTCCTTCAAGTATTAAAAAAGAGTGGTTTGAACCCCTTGCCGGTCTGCTTCAGTTTAAAGCAAGAAACATTACTTCAACCCTCGGGCTTCATGGAACACCACTTCATAAAAGTGTTGCAACCCTAAGAGCTCTTGCGGATCTTTTTGTGAGAGAGGACTGCCTTCTTGTTGAGGTTAATCCCCTGGTTTTAACCAGGCAGGGAGAGGTTATCGCCCTTGATGCAAAGATAAATTTTGATGACAACGCAGCCTTCAGACATAAAATTCATTCAAAGCTTATTGATATTAATGAAGAAAACCCTGTGGAGATAAAGGCTCGCGAACTTGGTTTTACTTATGTGGGCATGGATGGAAATATCGGTTGCTGCGTAAATGGTGCAGGGCTCGCAATGGCCACAATGGATATTATAAAACACGAAGGGGGAGATCCAGCAAATTTTCTCGATGTTGGAGGCGGAGCAGATTCAGAAACTGTTAAAAATGCTTTCGAGATTATCTTGACCGATAAAAAGGTAAAGTCGATTTTCGTTAATATTTTTGGTGGAATTTTAAGATGCGACATTGTGGCCAAAGGGGTTGTTGATGCTGTTAAATCAAGCGGAATAAGGGTCCCTCTTATTGTAAGACTTGAAGGTACAAAGGCAGCTGAGGGTAAAGAAATTCTTGAAAATTCAGGCCTTGATATTTATGCGGCTCAATGCATGGCACACGGGGCTGCACTGGCAGTCGAAAAAGCAAAAGAGATGGAAGCAGGTGCAAAATGACAATACTGCTTAATAAGAAAACAAAAGTTTGCGTTCAGGGAATAACCGGAGGTGCCGGGGCTTTTCATACAAGAAGAATGATCGAAGGGGGAACAAATATAGTCGCTGGAGTAACCCCTGGAAAAGGGGGAACATTTTTTGATGAGAAGATTCCGGTCTTTGACACGGTAGTAGACGCAAAAAAGGAGACAGGTGCAGATGTCTCAGTAATATTTGTACCAGCAGCATTTGCCGCTGATTCAATAATGGACGCCGCATACAGCGGAATAGAGCTTGTTGTCTGCATAACAGAGGGAATCCCCGCTGTTGACATGATAGCTGTCAGATCATTTATAGAACAAAAAGGGACAAAACTAATAGGACCAAACTGCCCGGGAATAATTGCCCCCACAGTTTCTCAAAGCATAGGAATAATACCCCACAACATTGCAATGTCAGGCAGAGTAGGGGTCATATCACGCTCAGGAACACTAACCTACGAGGCCATACACCAGCTGACCGAACTTGGAGTGGGACAATCCACATGCATAGGAATAGGCGGAGATCCAATAGGCGGAATGGACTTTGTTGACTGCCTGAAACTGTTTAACGAAGATGCCGATACAGATGCAGTAATAATGATTGGCGAAATAGGCGGCTCGGCAGAAGAAAAAGCAGCCGAATATATAAAGTCAAACATGGACAAACCAATAGTATCCTTCATAGCAGGAATAAGCGCCCCTCCAGGCAAAAGAATGGGCCACGCAGGAGCAATAATCTCAGGAGGCAAAGGAACAGCAACAGCCAAAATAGAAGCCCTGAAAAACGCCAACGTGGCAATAGCAAAAACCCCCGCAGTAATAGGCAAAACCCTGGTAGAACACGCCAAAATAAAAACCTTCTACAAAGTAGATTGTTAAAATGAATCACTACCTTAAGATTCAGCAGATATGCAACCCTCATATCAGCTTTTTTTCCGTTCGAGATATGCACAAACTGGGGCATGTAATCATGATGGCTGAGCAGTACATGCGCCTTCACACCGCCTTTGGCTCTGCGATACTTTGCCCAGGGGAACATGCTCAGGCAAAGAGAGACGAGTGTGATAATTCTCTAAAAGTTAATTATAGTAACAAGTTATGCTTTTCGTGTACTGCAACATATGCCATTAGTGCCACATGTGAAAAGATATTGCATGCGCATGCAATATCTTTTTATCCGGCAAAATTTTAAGTTATTAATTAAAGGCAAAAAAAATTAACTCATTTTAAATTGAAAATCAATAAAAAATCCTCCCCATTAACCAGTCGTCCACCGGGGGAGGACACAGGCGGGGACGGATACAGGCGGGGACGGATAACAGTCCATAATATTGCCTGTTTTTAACTTTTTTTTAAAAAGATCATTTTTTTCGCACAATTTTCAAATTTTGACCGATTAGGGACTGTGAAACTTTTTTCACTCTTACGAAAGGTACAATTTGATGATTAATACTGATGAAGCAAACAAAGCACTTTTTGGGAGTAAAGTTCTGGTTAAAAATCTTATTGATAAGTTTGTGCCTCACGCCTGGCCGGACAAAGTGGATTATGACACTCTTACAAATATCT
>JAFGVO010000034.1 GCA_016937935.1 Deltaproteobacteria bacterium
AGAGGTGAAAAATATGCTGGCAGAAACAATGAGCACCTGGTTTAAAGAGGCCGAAGATAAGGGCAGAGAAGAAGGCAGAGAAGAAGGGATTAAGCAAGGAAGAGAAGAAGGTAGAGAGGAAGGTATTGAAAAAGAGAAAATTAATGCAGCAATAACAATGAAAAAAGATGGTCTCTCTTATGAAATAATCTCAAAATACACTGGCCTTACTATTAATCAGATTGAAAAGTTATAATTTTATCATTTCCTATTGTTCGATCCTGCCTAATTTTAAAATATGGGTTCAAAAAAGTATTCCTGTTATGTGAAACTCTCTAACTTGCTAAAGGTATTATTTTACTTTTAAAGTGGTTGTTTATGGGGTGTTATGTATAACCTTTTTTTGGGGATGTGTTTTCTTTTAGTAATATTTTTGATGAATGGATGATTTTTTATGAAACAGAATATTTTGGATACTTTAAACACTACTGAGGATAATGTTTTTTACATTGTTGATGTCTCTTCGTTTATTTTTAGGGCTTATTATTCTACGGGTTATCTCTCTACTTCGGACGGAACCCCTACAGGTGCAGTTTTTGGTGTTGCCAATATGATGGTTTCACTTGTTAAGGATTTTGATCCTTCTTATGTGGCAATTGCGATGGATTCTAAAGTACCTACTTTTCGTAAAGAGTTTTATCCCGAATATAAGGCAAACAGACCTCCGCCTCCTGATGATTTGAGGGTTCAGTTTCCATTTGTTGAAGAGCTTGTTTCATCATTTGGTTTTACAGTTTTAGGTTTGGACGGTTTTGAGGCTGACGATATTATTGCCACAGCTGTGACTGAGGCTGCATTGGAGGGTAAAAAGTGCGTTATTTTATCAAGTGATAAAGACCTTATGCAGCTCATTAACGATGATATTATAATGTATGACACCATGAAAAAGAAAATCTGGGATAGTGAGGCTGTTATGGCCAAGTGGGATGTTCCTCCTTCACTGGTGGGTGACATGCTGGCGCTTTCTGGTGACAGCTCGGATAATATTCCTGGGGTTGCAGGTATTGGTCCAAAGACTGCAGCTGCTTTATTAAAAGAGTTTGGATCCCTCGAAAATCTGTTAAATAATGTTGGAAGTGTAAAAGCAAAGGGTGCACGAACAAAGCTCGAAAATAATATAGACAATGCCAGGCTTTCTAAAAAACTTGTCTCTTTAAAACTGGATGTACCATTAAATTTTGATTTAAATGAGGCTGCATCATCGATTCCGGTTTTTGATGTTCTTGGCTCTGTGCTTGATAAATTTGAACTTTACAGATTAAAAGATCGACTTTTTCCAGATGCTGCGGGTAAGGGGGCAAATTCTGTTCCTGCTGTTGAACCGGTTTATTCAACAGTTACATCTGTTGCTGAACTTGAAAATATTATTAATGTGATTGAAGAAAAAGGTCTCTTTGCAATTGATTTGGAAACCACTTCTGTTGATGCCGTAACCGCAAAAATTGTGGGGGTTGCCTTAAGCCATGAGGAGTATAGGGGCTATTACATTCCTGTTGCCCATGCCAATGGAAATTTTCTTGATCTCCATACTGTTTTACAAAGTATAAAACCAATTTTAGAAAATGAGAATATCGGCATAATTATTCAGAATGTAAAATACGAGGATACAATATTCAGGCGGCACGGTATTTACATGAATAATATTTTTATGGATCCCATGCTTGCATCTTATTTGTTAAGGGCAGGGGATCGCTCCCACGGACTTGATGCTCTTGCAAAGGACATTTTAAAGCGGGATGTGATCTCTTATAACGATGTGACAAAAAAGAGCAGGGGAAGTCAGCTTCTGTTTAGTGAAGTCTCTGTTGGAGATGCCACAGAGTATGCTGCTGAAGATGCTGAGATTGCTTTTTGTCTTGGCATAAAGATGAAGGAGCTTATTGAAAAAGAGAAAATGGAAAATCTCTTATATGAAATTGAGATTCCTCTGGCAAGAGATTTATGCTCCATGGAGTTGATGGGAATATCGTTAGATACGGATCTTTTAGAAAAGATGTCAAAAGAGTTTGAAATTGATATTGCTCATCTCGAAGAGGCTGCTTATGAACTTGCAGGGCGAAAATTTAATCTGGCATCACCAAAGCAGCTTCAGGAGATATTTTTTGAAGAGCTCAATCTGCCAACGCAGAAAAAGACAAAAACCGGTTTCTCCACTGATTCGGAAGTTTTAGAAATACTCTCAAATATTCATGAGCTTCCAAAAATTATTCTTGAACACAGAAATCTATCCAAGCTTAAAAATACCTATCTTGATGCACTCCCGAGGCTTGTAAACAAAGAGACCGGGCGAATTCATACAAGTTTTAATCAGGCAGTTGCCGCAACCGGGCGCCTGTCTAGTTCGGGGCCAAATCTTCAGAATATTCCTATTAAAACAGAGAGGGGCAGAAATATCAGAAAAGCGTTTACCGCTAAAGATGGCCATCTGCTTTTAAGTGCGGATTACTCTCAGATTGAGCTTAGGGTTTTAGCCCACCTGTCAAATGATGAAGCTCTAAAAGATGCCTATATTAACGGGGTTGATATTCATGACAAAACAGCCAGGGCGGTATTTGGTAAAAGTGAAGAGACAGCTGTTACAAAAGAGGAGAGGTCAATTGCAAAGACTGTCAATTTTGGCGTTATTTATGGCAAGACTGCATTTTCTCTGGCCAAAGAGTTGAATATATCAAGGTTTGAAGCCCAGTCATTTATTGACGCCTATTTTAATACCTACAAAGGGGTTGCCATATATCTTGATAAGGTTGTTGAAGAGGCAAGAAAAAGTGGTGCTGTTTACACTCTGCTTGGGCGTAAGCGTGAGATGGTTGAGCTTAAATCACGCAATGCCAATATTCTAAAGCATGGGGAGCGCATGGCAAAGAACATGCCTGTTCAGGGAACTGCTGCAGATCTTTTAAAAGTTGCAATGATAAATCTGTTTAAAGAGATAAAAGCTTCGGATTATAATGCTGAAATTCTTTTGACCGTTCATGATGAGCTTGTTTTAGAAGTGCAGGAGAACGAGGTTGAAGGGGTTACAAAACTTGTAAAAGAGACTATGGAAAACGCTATGGAGCTTAATGTTCCTCTTCTTGTAGAAGTCGGAACAGGCAAAAACTGGGGAGAAGCGCACTGATTTATTTTAAATGGATTTTTTTTTAAAATCACACACTTCATTTTTTTAATTAAAGCAACATAATATATGTGGTAGAATTAACCTGCCTGTTTTGTTTTCTGGAACAACAGAACATGTTCTTACTTTTAAAAATTGGAGGATTATCAAATGAAAAAGACTATTTTTGTGGCGCTTTTCTTAAACATTCTATTTGTTTCATGGAGGTGTTCATCTGACAGCTCTGTTGATAATTTAGATACAGATTATAACACTGGTGACACAGACACCGATACTGATACGGACACAGACACCGATACTGACTCAGACACAGATACCGATACTGACACAGATACCGATACTGACACAGATACAGACTCAGACACAGATACCGATACTGACACTGACACTGACACAGATACCGATACTGACACTGACACTGACACTGACACCGATACCGATACTGATACGGACACTGACACTGATTCTGACAATGGTGTAATGGTTGGTTATTGGCCAAACTGGGTAGATATGGATAAGTTTTCAATGAAGAATGCCGCTGCCGCAGGTTACAATGTTTTGGTTATAGCATTTGGAAGATTAAACGGAACTGTTGCTGATGTTGTCCCGTGGTCAACAACTGATGCTCAGGTTGCCAAAGATATTAAGCAGAATATTACTGATGTTAAAAGTGCATACCCGGATGTCAAAGTTATTTTATCATTTGGGGGATCTAATAATACATATACTCCAGGCACCAGTGACTCTCAACTGTCCACTGCCGCTTCAAATATTATAGCTCTTCTTGGTGAATATAACATTGACGGTATTGATTTTGATATTGAAGTAAGCACAACAACCATTGCACCCTTGTCATCAAAATTAAAAGCTCTTGACCCGGGAATAATTATTACCGCTGCACCCCAGCTTAATTTTAAAAAAGGGGGAGATATGATTCTTGTTTCAAGCGGTTATTCAGAAGATTATAATGATGCAATCAGCCAGGGACTTTTAGATTATATTTTTCTTCAGGAGTACAACACAATTTTCAACGAAGCGGATTATTTTGTAAATGACCCCGAGTTTATCAAATACAGCTTTGACAAATTAACCCCATGGGTTCCTTCTTCAGTAAAAATAGTAGCAGGGTTTCCCGCATGGTACTGGGGCGCCAACACTGCAAGTATTCATTTTGAAACTCATAACTCCGGAACTCCAAGAGCAATAACAGAGGTTGTTTCAATAATCAGCAATCAGATAAAACTCATAAGAAACAGCACCACAGGCACTCAGTTTGGAGGAGTAATGGCCTGGTGCACCTCCGATGACGGAAACAGCAACACCCCGGCCTACGCCTTCAGCAACGGCCTGTCAGACTGCGCAATCAACAACAACTGCAATTAATAATTATTGATATTTATTATAATATATAGTTAACGTTTCGGAGCATTCAGCGTTTTCGGTTTTACACTGTTCTTTAGCTGATTTTTGTTTTTCTTTTATGCGTGTAGGGCATCCATGACTGCTTGTGGATTTTGGGATGCTATTGTTAATAATGCTTTTGCTGGTCCATCAGGTTTTCGTCGTCCTTGTTCCCAATTTTGCAGTGTGCGAACACTTACACCAATCATGATAGCAAATTCACTTTGAGATACATGTAGCAGCTCACGTATATTTTTGATTTGTGGTGCATCAAACTCAAATACACGGCTGGGTTTGGTTTTACCTTTTTTAATATGGCCAGCTTCTTTAATGCTTGCAGTCAGTAAATTAAAATCACTGTTTTTCATAATAAATTCTCCTCGACCAATTTTTTTAGAGTCTTTACCTGTTGAGGTGTAAGATTCTCCTGGTCTGTTTTTTTATACATAAAAATCATGTAAATACTTTCTGGTCGGTCGAAATAATAAATTGTTCTGATAGCTCCTCGTTTGCCTTCGCCTTGTAAGCTCCATCTTATTTTTCTGAGGCCACCGCTTCCTTTTATTACTGCGCCTGCATCAGGTCGAAGCATTAATGAGGATTGAAGCATCCTGTAACTTTCATCGGTAAGTAATTCTTTTACTTGTTTAGTAAATATTGATGTTTCAATAAACCTCATAAATATAATATACGTCATTGGCGTAGCGATGTCAAGGGAGGTTAATCAGATTTTTTTGGATTGGTGTTAGATTATTTTTAAAAAGATGGGCTTAGCGCATTGGTTCGGGGGTTGTTCCTGGCCATGCTGGGGTGCGTTTTTTTACTGTATCGCGTATTACCGGATTTGCGGGGCGGTCGTATCTTGAGCAGTATTTATCCCATAGCTGGATAACTCTTGTAATCTCTCCATCTTTTGTAATCTCTTTTGCCATGTTATTTAACTGGTCTTTTCCATCCTGGCATAGTGTGTAGGCTTCGGGGTCTTTCCATGAATTTGCAGAACTTATGTAGTTAGATGGAATCTCTCTTTGAGACATAATTGTAAGCATATCGATAAATGCCATTATGAATCTGCCTTTTTTGCTGTTGTAGGGATCATTTTTAGTAATATCTCCAAGATTAAATGCGTACTCTTCAAATAAATCACTGTTTGTCTCGGGATCTTTATACTCGATTGTAAGCATAATATCATCGTCTGTTTTAAGTTCTGTGTTTCGTGCTTTAACGTCCTGCAAAAAGAGCTGTGTTGAGTTTGCAAAGTAGTGAACAGCCTGGACATCCTCTTTTACTGTTGAGCTCTCTTCGCCATAAAATACATTCATTTTAAGGGACTCGGGCAGGTGAAGTCTAAAGTGTGTGTCATTTGCGATTGTCTCGATTATTGAGATAAACCTTTGTCCAAATACTGCATCCACTTCCTGTTGTGAACCTAAAAAGAGGTATGCTCCTTTTCCCCTTTCTGTGAGTTTATCAAGAAGTGAGTCATTAAATGTACGGCCAACGCCAATACCTGACAATCTTATCTGACGTGAGTCATAGTATTTTGAGATTGTGGAGATCATATCCTCGTCCACAATACCTGTGTTTGTAAGGGCATCAGTAATAAGCACTACTCTGTTTGAGTAATTTCTCTGATAGGATGCATCTGCAATTTTATAACCTTCATTAAGTCCGAGCTGAAGATCTGTTCCGCCTTCGGGTTTAAGTTTGTTTATTGTTTTTTTAAGAAGATTCATATCGTCTCTTCCCACAACAAAGTTCTCAACAGGTGTGCAAATCTGGTGATCGAAAAGTACCATGTGAACCATGTCGCCCTCTTTTAACTCATCAAGACTTCTTAAAAGACCCTGTTTAAGATATTTCATTCTTCCTTCCGCCTCCATGGAGCCGGAGCGGTCAATTACCCATGTCAGGTCAACATTTCTTCTGTTTTCTTTTGTAACAGGGCGTGATGTAACACTTAAACCCAGGGAGTAAATTCCATCTTCGTTTTCATCTTTTGTAATTGTGGGATATACGGAAAAATCATGTCCATTTTTTACTTTGGCAGTATCAAACGAAAAGTAGTTGAGAAGTTCGTGAGGTCTGATCTCTGACTGATTTAAAGGTAAAAAGTTATCAATTTCATACATCACTCTCTGAGCTGATGAGAGACTCATTGAGTCATCGTTAGACAGATAAATTGAAGCGCCGAAATCGTCGTAATTTTTTTCCTGTGGAGACTCTGCAATTGCCATTTCATCGTCATTATCAGCTGCTGCCACCATGTCTTGTGCCATTTCACTTTCAGCCATGCTCTCTCTTTTAGCTTCTGAACGATTACCTTTAGAAGGAGCCGGAGCGCTTTGCTGCGGAGCACTTTCCATCATTGCGGGCGCAGATGCCATTTTATTTGATGAATCTCCTGCGGGACTTGATTTTGCACGTTTTTTTGGAGAACTTTTAATTCCAAGACCTCCTGAAGCCATTCCTGAACCCATTCCGGATCCACCTCTTGCCATTCCCATAGAAGCATATGGCATTATGGGCTGGGGAGGAGTTTTTTGAACTGGAGGAGCAAAGCATCTGTTAAGTCGCATTTTTAATGGGGGGAGGGTGTTTAAGTCAGCAGCAGGTGCAAGGGGGAGTCTGTTTTTATCAGCAAATGGTCTGGCTGTAAATTTTGATACACTCTGTATCTCTCCACCATCGGGATCATCAACAGCAATCTGTGAATTATCGCTGTCATTTTTAGATTGTGCCTGCTGAACCTGTGCTGTATCACCTGATGTGCTTATTGATGATCCGCAACCGGTAAACAGTAAAATTATTGACCAGAGTGCAATTTTCTTTTTCATGATTTAACCCTTTTCTTATTTTGTGACAGATATATCCATCAGCAGTTTGTCTATCTGTCAGTGTTGTACGTTGCTGTTTTAAAAAGGATCTTAAATAAAGTAGAAAGAGTCAATTCTTTTCTACTGAGCTGCTAGCGATATGGTCGTCTATTTTTCTTGAAGTTGCTATAATCATTAAGAAAATTTCGATAAAAACAATGACTGAAAAAAATGCTAAA
>JAFGVO010000375.1 GCA_016937935.1 Deltaproteobacteria bacterium
ATATCCTGTAAAAATAAGTATAAATAAAATATCGAATATTAATATATCCAAACAAATATTTGATAAATCAGATGCCACAACATTTACTGATAAAAATATTAAATATTCTATTCCATTTAAATTATTAAAAAAAAATGGAGAACTTTCTGGAAATATTAAATTCAGTATATGTAGTAAATCACAATGTTTTATGAAAAAAATTCCTTTTAAAGTTTTAATTTAAATCACATTTTTTTACTTGTAGTCAAAATGTAAATAAATGATTATATTATATTAGACGTTTTATAGCGTACTACTATTATGAATGAAAAAATATCAAGCAAACGAATTCTAGTTGTAGAAGATAATGATGATGTACGAAGCGTTGTTACTATTTACCTTAAATCCAAAGGCTATATTGTTTATGAAGCTGTAGATGGTGAAGAGGGAATAGAAAAAATTATATCACTGAAGCCTGATCTTCTTTTAACTGACATTTTACTACCTAAAATTGATGGAATTGACGCTCTTAAAAAAATCAGATCCACAAAAGAAGGTGCAAATATACCTGTAGTAATGATGAGTGCCGTATTAAAAACCCGCGATATTAAAAATGAAACAGCAAATCTTAATATTTTTGCTTTTATGCAAAAGCCTTTTAAAGTTAGAGATTTAATAGAAATAATAAATTCTGCTTTTCTAAATGAAACAACTGAAATCATCGAAAGAACTCCTGAACGTCAATCAGAACAAATAAATTCAAGAAATTTTAGAAAAAAATTAACAATCAGAACAAGCTTGACTGATGCAAACCCTTTTAATGAAACTAATACAAAAACTGTTGAAGATCATATAATTCCAATAAAAGGAACTCTTGATAAATATTCTATCCCTGAAATCTTGCACTATATCTATCAAAACAAAAGAACAGGAAGGTTAAGAATCGTTTCCGGTTCAAATGAAAAGAGAATATATTTTCTTAATGGAAATCCTGTTTATTCTGAATCATCAATACCAGGTGAAACCCTTGGAGCATTTCTAATTCAGAATAACATTATTAATGCAGATCAGCATAAAACCATATTACAGACAATGTCGGCAAATAAAATTCATTATGGTGAAGCTATGCTCTCTTTGAACCTCCTTGAACCTAATGAACTTTTTAAATATCTTGAACTGCATTTAAGAGAAAAAGTAACCGCTGCTTTTTCATGGTTTACAGGCCAATACCTGTTTGAAGCAGGTGAAAGCTGGAAAGATGATATAATTATTGCCAGACTAAAATCAGGCCGAATTATACTTGATGGAGTAATTCAATATTGGTCCAATGAAAAAATAAACACATTAAATCCCTTTAAAAATAAAACAATCAAACTATCATCCTCACAACATATATATCCTGACAATGAAATTTTATTATCAGCTGACGAAGTCAAAATTCTTCAGTCTATTAAAAATGGCCAAACAATTTCTCAAATATATCGAGAATTTGATAAAAATTCTAAAGTTATTCAATGCATATTTGCTTTTTACATAATGGACTTAATTGAAATAGTTAATACCAGCAACATTGATAATTCTACTAATTCCAAAGCTCCAATATCAATAGTTCCCCCTGCAGATCCTGAAACAACTTCTAAACTGGAACAGCAAATATTAAAAGATTATATTCAGTTAAGAAGTTGTGATTATTTTACAATATTAAATGTTAAACAGACCGATTCTCCTGAAAAAATAAAAATTGAATATGATAAATTATTAAATAAGTATCCTGTTGAAAATTTAAAACAGATTAAAAATGAACTTGTACTTGATAAAATAGGTGAACTAAACAGAAAATTTACAACAGCATATAAAATTTTATCAGATCCTGAAAAGAAAAAAATGTATATTGACAAACTGGAAAGGCCAACTTCCGCCCTTTCCATGTCCCCAAGATCCAAGACAAGTCTACATGCTCCTTTAGACTATAAAAAACTTCATTCTCAATTTTTTGACAAAGGCCTTATGTCCTTAAGAGAAGCTGATTTTGAAAAAGCATTAAACTTTTTTTTAAAAGCTGATGAAGCAGAACACAAACCCAAATACTCTGCTTATATAATATGGTCAAAATTTTTAATAAATCCAAAGGACACTTTAAAAAATACTGAATCAGAATTTAAAATTCTTTTAAAAGAAAATAGTGATGAAACATTAATTCCATACCTGTTAGGCAGTTTTTATTTAAGGTTAAAAAATAAAACTGAAGCTCAAAACTATTTTAAAAAAGCTCTTAATATTGATCCTCAAAATATCGATGCTGCAAGACAATTGAGAATCTTAAATATGCGTCAAAGTACAGAATCATCTGGACTTTTTGATATTCTTACAAAGAAAATATAATTAAAATATATAAGATAACTTAAATATTTCAAATAACAACAGCAA
This sequence comes from Deltaproteobacteria bacterium, assembly GCA_016937935.1. Classification (GTDB taxonomy): domain Bacteria; phylum Myxococcota_A; class Polyangia; order JAAYKL01; family JAAYKL01; genus JAFGVO01. The sequence goes on from JAFGVO010000375.1 coordinate 2,407, forward strand.
TATTTTGTTGATAAAAAATATTAATTAGTAATACGTGGTTTTGTAGGAAGATTAAAAACTACACCAATGAGAACACTTTGATTTGAATTCCACTGCTCATCCTTATCATCAATTTTTCCATCAGGGTAATCACCGGAACCCCCTGAAGTTGTGTCCCAGGTAAGTGAACCGGCATTATCCTGACTTAATACCCATTGAGAACCTGCCTGACCAGACTCATCAGTACCACCGGCATTCCATTTAAAGGGTGTTACACGATACTCAAAATTAAGACCAATGAAGTCATTAAAATAGGCTGTGAAACCAATACCGGCAGTAAATGTTCCACGAGTAACAAGTTCACGGGTGACTGTACCTCCGCCCTGGCGGAAAGTATCCAGATTACCACATGAACCTTGTGCAATATCGCATGATGAACGCTGTTTAAACATGACCACACCACCACCAACAAAAAGGTAGCCATCAATACCAACAAATAGCTTTTCGAAGGCAGCAAGTTTTCCTCTTAATGGAACAAAAGCCAGCTGACCTAAAATCATACTCTTTAAAAGTGCAACCTGATCTTCGAAATGAGCTGCTCCTGTATAACTTGGCCAGTTACTCTCGCCGGGAACTGTTGCATCACCTGCAAGATTTCTAGACTCTGAAATATGCTTGGTCAATTTGGTTGGAGCATTGAACGCATAAAAACCTACTACACCAAAACCAAGCCAGTCAGTAAAGTTATATTCAGCTTTTGCACCAATCATGAAATTATGCATATAATCATTTAATAATGTATAACCTAATTGTGGACCTACAGAGAATCGATGTCGTCTATATTCAATCTGCTTTCTAACTGCCGGAGCTCCTGCAAGAGGTCCTTCCAGTAGAATTTCCTGAGCAGTTGCTTCGCCTGCCGCACCACTGAACATGGCAAAAGCCAAGGCCAGCGCAAGGGTAAACCTGGTTATGCGTCCAACTCCCTTTCGTACTATATTATGCATTTGCTTTCCTGCTTTCATATTCTGTTATTTGGGTAGTTTAAAATCAAAGGTAAACGGAACAAACAGACTGATTCCCACCTGTAACATTACGTTATTTGTCAATTTAACATTAGGATCCATCCACGTCTTTTTATCTTTACGAAGTGCAGGATCCTGATAAGTTACAATACTTTCAACATTTTCAGGGAAAATATAATCCCTCAACTCTAAAAAGATTGCGAGAAATCGGGTTAGATAGAGCCTACCACCAATTCCAACATTGAAAGCTACCTTAATATCATAGTCGAATGTTCTATATTCCTGATCAATAACCGGAATAGGCCTTGTGTAAAGAAAACCTGCTCCACCTACAAGCCAGACATCCCAATGGAGAATCCACTGTTTAAACATTGCAAATTTTCCATAAAGAGGAACATATTTCATATTAAGCTGAGCGCCCCAGGAATATTCATTAATAGGAACAGTCTGGTGTGTTGCACGGCTAATCTGATAGTTCACATCTGTTTCAGCATTGAAGAATGTATACCAGTTGAAATTAACTCCAATTGCCAGAACTTCAGTCAGATAAAAAGATGCATCCACATTAAAAGACTGATGCTGCACATAAGGATCATTTAGAGATATTCCAAATGAAGGCTGCAGATCAAGCCTGTGCTTACGCAATGCATACACCTGCTGTACAGCCCAAATTGGATGCCTATCCAAAACGGTCGCCCCTTCCGGCTTCTTTTCGCCATTTTTAGCAGTTGGCTCTCCAACTGCTACATCTCCTCCGACCCCCATACCGAGATCATCAAGATCAATAAGGTCGTCATCAGAATTTCCAGTGTCTTTTGCTGCTGCTCCATCATCTGTGGTAGCTGCCTGATCATCACCTTCACCGAAGGTCATGTCCTCGCCTGTCTTTTCGACTTCATCTTCGCCGAAAGTCATGTCGTCCTGCGCAAACGAAATTGCAGGAAGCAGTAACAGGGTAATTAGCAACAGCGATAGCTCAATGCGTCTTTTTTTCATCACATAATCCTCTCGCGAACGATTGGTAAACCGGTGGCTTTCTTGTAACTATCGAGAATAATTAAGCTTTTGTTTGTCTTCTTCATTTGGTGAATCACTATAGCATAAGAAAATATGGTTAATCAATAATTAATTTACAGTTTCTTTAAAATTTATTTTGGATAACCCAATTATATTAAAATTATTCACTCTCACTGTCCTGAAGAAATAATGCATCGACAAAATCTCCCGGATTAAACAATCTTAAACTCTCTCTTGTCTCTCCAATTCCTATATATCTTACAGGTATTTTATTTTCATGACATATTCCAATTATTACCCCGCCTTTAGCTGTACCATCCAATTTTGTAAGTGCTATGGAGTCAATTTTTAACGCTTCCCCAAATTCCTTTACCTGCTTAATAGCATTTTGACCAGTTGTAGCATCAAGAACAAGCAGCGTTTCATGGGGGGCACTATCCATAGCTTTTGTAGTTACTCTACTTATTTTCTTTAACTCTTCCATTAAAGGTGACTGGGTATGAAGTCTTCCTGCGGTATCAATAATAACAACATCTGCACCCTGCTCTTCAGCCTGTTTCATCGCATCAAAAACAACTGATGAAGGATCTGCGCCTTCTTTAGACGGTTTTACAACTTCACATCCTGTTCTCCTGCCCCATATTTCAAGCTGATTTACCGCAGCTGCTCTAAAAGTATCAGCAGCTGCTAAAACCACTTTTTTTCCATCGTTTACAAGTGCAGAAGCAATTTTACCAATTGTGGTTGTTTTACCTGCACCATTTACACCGACAACCATTATAACAAATGGTTTTTCAGTAAATGTCCATGGTTTAACTTCAATTGATAAGGCATTTTCAACTTCCTGCTTAATAATTTCCCATATAGCTTCGGGATCCCTGATTTCATCTTTATCAAGTACTCCTTTAACTATTTCTATCAGCCACAATGTTGTTGCACTTCCAATATCTGAACTAAGAAGAGTCTCTTCAAGGGAGTCAAGAATATTGGGATCAAGCTCTTTTTTACCTTTGAAAAGAGCACTGATTTTATCAATCATTCCACCACGGGTTTTAGATAATCCCTGACGGAGCTTTTTAAGTTTACGCTCACGTCTGGCCTTTTTTAAACTCTCTTCTGCTTCCTGTTCAGCGGATTCGTCCAGGCGGACACCTTCAGGAGTATCCTCAACACTCTCTTCTTCATCTTCTGTATCATCTTCTTTTTTAGAGGATTCTGAATCAGTTCCAACATCTGATTTATATTCTTTAGATTCTGACTTTCCAGCCTCATCATCAGATGACTCACTCTCTTTTAATGATGCCACATCGCTGTCTGGACTCTTATCAAGCTGTGAACCAGAAGAGGTATCGCTCTTTTTGCCAAATAGAAAATATCCAACAGCTGCAGCAATAACAATTGCAACTATTACTCCAACTATAATACCCATTTAATCCTCCTGAAATTATCTATTTTCCAACTGTAAAACTTATATAGTTAACTGACAATTTTTATGACAGCATTAAAACCTTTCTAATACATAAATGTCAAGCTATGCGCTAAAAACCTTGTTTTTTCTTTACAATTTCAGCAATTTTTTTGGTTATAACACCCACATCCAGTGATGCATCAATCCAAAAGGCCTCTTCGGGAAGTTCAAGTATATCAAACTGAGATGAAAGTAATGAACTATTAAAAAAATGACCTTTTCGTTCTTCTATCCTGTTTGCAGCAATTATTTCATCTACATCCAGATATACAAGCAGACTGTTTTTAACATTACGCAGTATTATATCTCTGTATCTTTTTTTCAGTGCAGAGCATGTTAAAATCAAATTTCCCGATGAAGCAATTAAAACTGAATTTATCTTTTCAAGCCAGGGAATACGATCCTCATCACTTAATGGAACGCCAGCACTCATCTTTTTAATATTTTTTTCACTATGAAGTTCATCCCCTTCGATAAAATCATATTTGAGAAGTTTACAAAGCTCCCCTGCAACTGCTGATTTACCGCTTCCTGATACCCCCATTATGATAATCTTCAATTGGGACATCATGACTCATTTTTAGACATTCTTGACAGAGCTTTGTTAAGTCCTGTCCTGGTAATACCGAGCATCTGAGAAGCTACAGTCTGATTTCCTTCAGCCCTTTTCAAGGCCTCATCAATGAGCATTCTTCGTCCCTCTTCAAGTGAAGGGATTCTTGAAAACATTGAAAAAAAGTTTATCGGAGTATCATTTTTATCTGAATCTTTATTTGTGATGCCTCTATTTCCCAAAATGTATTCTTTAAAATAATCCAGCTTAAGCAAAGAATCAGTACAACTGCTGACAGACTCAAATACCATTGATTCGAGCTCTCTTATATTGCCTGGAAAATTGTAAGTAAAAAGAAGTTCACTCAAGCCTCCTGGAGGTTCAAGAAAAGGTTTTCCAAGTTCGTCACAGGATTTTTTTATAAAATGCCATACAAGCAGAGGAATATCCTCTTTTCTCTCTCTTAAAGGTGGAAGTTCAACATTGTGTGTCCGCAATCTGAAAAAGAGATCGCTTCTAAACCTTTTATCATTAATAGCACCCGGCAAATCCACATTTGTAGCAACTAAAATTCGGCATGTTGAGCTGACTGGAACATCTGAGCCAGCAGGGAAATACTCATTCTCCTGCAGAAGTCTCAAAAGCTTTACTTGTAATTCCATTGACAAATCGCCAATTTCATCCAGAAAAAGGGTTCCTCCTGCTGCTTTTGCCACTAGTCCCGCACGCTTATCCACAGCTCCGGTAAAAGCACCTTTGTTATGTCCAAACAGTGTATCCTGAAACATCTGCTCATCAAGACCGGCAACATTTACACTTACAAACGGGCCTTTAACACCGCTCGCAAGATGAACAGCCTTTGCAACAAGCTCTTTTCCAGTTCCTGTCTCACCGGTAATAAGCACCGGGCGTTCTGTAGGGGCTATGGTTTCTATATATTTGAAAATATTATGCATTGACTGGCTTGATGTAACTATTCCACCAAAAGCGTCAGAAGATATTTTTTCATTATTAAAGATGCGTGCTTTAAAAGATTTATACTCGTCTTTCAGTTCACCAAACTCCACAGCACGTTTTACACTGGAAGAGAGTCTGGCATCATCAACAGGTTTTACAAGATAATCAAATGCCCCTGATTTCATACAGCTTATTGCAGTGTTGACATCATTAAAGCCCGTTACCACAATTACAGGTAAATCAGGATATAATGTTGCGACTTCATTTAGAATTTTCTGTCCGCCAATATGGGGCATGCTCAAGTCAAGAAGCAGAACTTTAACTCTGTTTTCCGAAAGGACATTCATTATTTTTCGTGAATCAGAAACAGTTATTATGTCTGAAAAACCGCTGCTCTCAAGCATCAGTAAAAGTCCGTCCAGAACAATCTGCTCATCATCCGCAATTACAATTTTGGGTCTATCTGTCTGTTCAATCATTTTTAACCTGTATTTTCAATTTTTGCGGGCAGCCATACCCAGGCAGTTGTTCCCTCACCCTCTTCAGATAAAAACTCAAGCCGCCCCCCAAATGCTGCACAGATACTGTTGCTTATTGAAAGACCGAGCCCTGTGCCACCTTCACCTCTTTTAGTAGTAAAAAATGGATCTGTCACTCTTTCGAGATTATCCTTCGATATTCCCTTTCCAGTATCATTTACCTGAATACAGACCTCATCTTTTTTATCACTTAAAAAAGTTGTGATAGATATTTCGAGAGGTTTGTCCCCGGATGACTGGCAGGCATTCTGAACAAGATTTATAACAACCTGTTCAATCTTCTGAAAATCAGCAATAACTTCGGGAATATTTTTTCCATAATTTACATAAAAGCCACTGGTGCTTTTCCTAATCAGATTATGTAGAAGAACAAGTGCCGCTTTTACTACTCTATTAATATCAACAGCCTCTGAATGGTCCACAGGCTGTTCTTTGGCATATTCTCTTAAATCATTAACAATATTTGTAATTCGCTTTGTTCCCTCTTTTATATTTTCAAACATTTTCGGCAGACGCTCACGGGTCTTTTTGTATGGAAGACCTCCAATTTTAAAATCACCGTAATCATCATAATATCTGTCAAGAACCGGAAGAGCATCCATAAAAGCTTTTTCGATAGGAATAATATGAGACACTACAAACTGATTGGGATTATTAATCTCATGAGCCACCCCGGAAACAAGAATTCCAAGGGAGATCATCTTATCAGCCTGCATTAACTGGCGCTGCTGGTTTTCACGCTCCTGATCCATTTTTAATCTGCTGGTAATATCCTCCATTATACCGTCAAAAAACTGAGGAACACCTTTGCTGTCACAGATTGCAGTTGTTGTAACCGCAATCCACAAAGGGGTGCCATCAGCTTTTCTCATCTTCAGTTTTTCGCGAATTACCTCTCCGTGATTAAACAACTTACGTGAAAAAGCCTCACACTCATCAGGGTTGTAATAAAGATTTTTAACAGGAACCTCATTTAACTCTTCACTGCTTGAATAACCAAACATTTTTACAAGGGCGGGATTTACCATAATCAGCTTGCCCTCAGCACCCGGAGTACGTCTGTAAACTCCAAGGGGAACATTGGCTGTAAGTGTTGAATATCGCTGATCACTTAAGAAAAGCTGCTCCTTTGCCTCAGCAAGTTCATTATCAATAATTTTGTCATGTTTATCTAAATCATCAGTCATATTTATGTGCCGTCAAAGTGTTAAAAAGCATTAAACCCCTTTTTTATGAAATTTTCAACCAGATGAAAAATTGTCTATCCAAAATAAGTATGTATATTTAACTTATGACAAATAACAACAGAATTAAAATTTATAAAGGCGACATTACAGGCTTAAAAGTGGATGCAATAGTAAATGCCGCAAACAATGCACTTCTGGGAGGTGGAGGAGTTGACGGAGCCATACATAAAGCCGCAGGACCGGAACTGTTAGAAGAGTGCAAAACCCTTAACGGCTGCCCCACAGGAGAGGCCCGCATAACAAAAGCTTACAATCTACCCTCAAAATTTATAATTCACACAGTAGGACCAATATGGCATGGGGGAGATGCAAACGAAGAACAACTTCTGACAGCCTGCTACGAAAACTCCCTAAAACTCGCAGTAAAAAACAAAATAGAAACAATAGCATTCCCCTCAATAAGCACAGGAGTATACAGCTACCCAAAAGAACCCGCCGCAAAAACAGCAATAACAACATGCCAGAACTTCTTAAAAACCAACAAAACAATAACCCAAATAATCTTCACAGTATTCTCGGAACAAGACCTGAAAATTTACAACAAAACAGAACAAGAGCTGTAAAAATTAAGGAAAATTCCAGATAAAAGTCCGGACGGAGGCCAAAACATTTCCGGACGGAGGCCAAAACAGTCCATCACAGAAACAAAACTGACAATACCAAATTATAATATAATTACAATACCTTACCCCAGGACGGAGGCCGACTCAACAGGGCAGCCCAGAACTAATCCAGAACTAATCCAGGACGGAGGCTACTCATCCAAAACAGACACAGGAAGGCTTTGTTGAAAATATTTTTCAGGCTTTTACCTGATGTGGAACTTTATGATGAAAATATTTTTCCAGTTAGGCTCTTACTGTTCTTAGGTCGTTTTTGATTTCTGCCAGGGCGAATTTTAGTTGGGATACGAGCTCAGGGGTTATTGATTGTTCGGCCTGATAAATCATGGATTCTATTGCTCTTAATCCGTCTACTCTGAAACCTACTATTCTGCCCGGTTCCTGAACATCAAATATTGTGTTGTGATCGGGCTGAATTTTTTCGATAAGCTCAACTGAGGGTTTTTTTCCGGTTATTCTGCCGTACTCTGTAACTATTTTATTGGCTATTGTTAAGGTTTTAGGGTTGCGTTCATTATACTCAAGAAGATCTGAGCCTATTCTTAAAGATGCAATCTGCTCAGTAATCATTTTAATGTTTTCATGCCTGATTATAGTGCCGTGTCTTGGAGCCAGAAGTTTTGGAGGAATTGTCAGATTCTCAACATTTTTAATTGTTCGCATAAGGGCGCGCCTGCCGGGCATGTACAATTGATGATAAAGATTGATTCCCAAAAGACAGTCGTTGTTGCAGAAAAGCTCTTTTGTTGTTGCTGTTCCGCTAAACAGTGAGCCCGAAAACAGGGTTGCATTTTCAGGATCAAACATCATGGCCGAGCCCCTTGAGTGACAGAAATCAGCTTTGATAAACTGGACTGCGTGACCCGTATTAAACATTAACTGATTGCCCGGAACACTTTGGATAGATATGTATTTATTGCTGCTGCCATGCCCAAGGCTTGATGCATGAAGCCATGTATCTTCTGAACAGATTGTTATTACAGAAGGATTTAGTTCCTGTATTTTAGCAAGATTACCAAGGGAAACAGAATCATGATCTGTTAAAAATATATAATTGAGATTTTCAATTGAACCGATAACCTCTGAAATATTTGATTTGATTTTATCAAAACCTGCACTGGATCCTGGATCAATGAGCAGGGATATCTTAGTATTGTTTCCCTTGAAAATTCGCAAGTAAGAATTATTCTCAATTCTTGTATTGTTTCTGACACCCACAAAATAGGTGTTGTCGGCAATTTTGACTGCCCTGCTTTGTGGTGCCGTCATTGAATTTGAAAATGTATCCTTGCTGTCTGCAAACATTGTTGCACTGTCAGCTTTTACATTTGCTCTTTTTCTTTTATGAGGCTTTGCAGCAACTGGCTTATGTGCTCTCGAGGATGAATCAGGAGGTGGTGGTGCAATGGATTTTTTAAGAGTAACAACATCCAGAGATGGCAGAGAGTAATGTGTGCCGTGTTTAAACCTGCTTTTAAGTGTTGCAATATTTATTTGAAAATCAAGCATTGATTCGTGACGTTTTGCAGGATCTTTTTCAAGAGCCCTAAGAATAATTTTCTTTGC
>JAFGVO010000376.1 GCA_016937935.1 Deltaproteobacteria bacterium
AAGCCCTACAGATCTCATAAGTTCTATTGCATTACTCCTTGTAACAGGTCCATCTTTTACTTTGTAGTCAAAATTTAAAACTCCTTTACTGACCTCATCATCAAAATGTATGTTCTTTGCTTTTGTTCCAATTTGCTCAGTCATGTCTGCAAGGGTTAAATCATGAGTTGTAACAAGGCCAATGGCCCCGGATTTTACCAGTTGTTTAATAATAGCCTCAGCGCCAATCTTACGGTCATGTGAGTTAGTTCCATGAAAAATTTCATCAAGTAAAAAAAGCAGGGGGTACTCTTTTTGTGCTAAGTCAACAATGTCTTTCAGTGTACTTATTTCCGCATAAAATCTTGATGCTCCTTTTTGGAGGGAGTCTTCAATTCTGATTGTAGAGCCAATATAAAGTGGAGATATTTTAAAGCTTTCTGCTCTTACAGGGGCTCCGGCCATTGCGAGTGCACCATTAATTCCTATGGTTCTCAAATAAGTACTTTTTCCCGACATATTTGAGCCACTGACAATTAGTACGGAGTTTTCAATATCTAAATTTACATCATTTCTAATACACCTGGAGTTTTGAATTAATGGATGTCCAAGTGCTGCAGCTTTTAAAACAGGTCCTTTATCAGTTATTTCCGGGAAAATGTCATCGGGATGTTCAAATGCATAGCCTGCAAGGGAGCAAAGGGCTTCAATTTCTCCCGCAGCATCTATCCATGATGATATGTTTTCACCATATTTTATTCTCCATTTTTCAATCAGAATTGAGAGGTGAGGGGTCCACATTAAAAGAAAGGCCAACGGTGCAAATGCCTGATTTTTTGCCTGATCGAGAATATCAACAAGGCGCCCGAGATCCCTTATTGCTGTAGAAGATTTTATGGGAGTTAAGAGATTTTTTCCAAGTCTTGCAAGGAGTGGAGATGAAAATTCTTTATTTTCAAAATTCATTAGAATATCTGAGAGTTTTTTGAGTTCATTTCGTGGTCCATCCAGACCGGAGAGGATTTTATCCAGATTCTTTTTATAGATTCTGCCAATGCTCCATTCGATAATTGCTACTGTTGCCAGAAATGCCAGTCCAAAATCAGAAAAAAACATTGAAGCAATTGATATCACTGAGAGGGCTGCCATGAATGAAAATAGAATTCTCCATAAAATTGGATTTCCATTATTGAAAACCGCGGGAGCGTCTGACCATTGTTGAAGTTTTTGAGGATTGGCAATTGAGCGCATTTTCCTGGTGATAAGGTATATCTCTTTTCGGAGTTCAATATCATCCGTAAGTTCTTTAACGGCCATCTGACGCTCAATGATATTTGTTGCACTGTCCGGATAGAGAAGCCACTTTGCTAATTTTTCCTCACCGGATCTGGTTTTCGCAGTGCAGATAATTTCAAAAAGTGAACCTTTTCCAAAAATATCCAGATCTTCAGCATATATGTGCTCTGATGTATAATTTTTATTAGTATTACCTTTGCCTGTCCAATTTTCCTTTATCCTAAAAAGTCCCTCTTCAAAAAAATCTTTTACAAGAAGAATATTTTCACGCTCTTTGTAAAATTTATTATGAAATATTATTGCAATAATGAAAAATAGAAGAGGTAGCAAGCTCCAGTAAATAGGAAAAATGTGACTGCTGAATGCAGTAACTGCATAAATTAGTCCTATTAAAAAGAGTGCAAGTCGTAAATGTGATATTTTTTCGATTTTCTTGTTCAAGTCTGTTAGGAATTCAGATGCCATAGCCAATGGCTTTTCGTATTTTTCACTATTATATTTTAATTTTGTCACATTTGTCCTTTTTACTTGTTTATTAGGTGCTTCTTTAATCTTTTTCTATCATATGAACTAAACGGTTTTTTCATTTCGTTTTTAGAATATCATATTTCAAATATGAAATACAGTTTATGTTATTAGTGTAAAATTAACATCTTTAGTAAGCCGAAAGAGTTATAATTAAAGTAATAGTGCTCTTTTGACGTTTTTGGCATACATATTGCTAACAATATAAATACAATTCAAACTGCGGTGACGACCTCGTGCTCCCTCCTACGTTGTTGAAACTGCAAATTTCAAAAATTCATTTCTCATCGGCTCCTTGTTTTTACAAGGGGCCGTTTCTTTTTGTATCTCTAATTAGTTCCATGCTGCCAGATAGGCAATCCATGATTCCATATTTTCGGCTTTTTGCGCTTTTTCAAAATCTTCATTTCCATTGTTGTAATTCCACCAGACATCAATATGTTTAAAGCCGGCCTCGGCTAATATATCTTTAAGCTCCGGCAAAGACCAGTAGCGCCAGTCATAAGTAAAAGCTTTATCCATTCTGCTTCCATCATTAAAGGCAAAATGAATATGACAGATGGTTTCGTGGGTTATGGGGTCAAAAGATTCCTGTTCCCATATATATTCAAACTCTTCCATCGTTGCCGGTTCCGTCAGCTGAAACTGGGCATCGGGGCCACCGTGAAGATCCAGGATAAAAAGTCCTTTTTTATTAAGGGATGTTTTTAATTGCTTAAAATATTTTAAAATAGTTTTGCGTTCTTTAAAAACACAATATGAAAAATTAAATGCACATATTGTATCAAATTTATCATCAGGAGTTCCTTCCAGAACATTTTTATTAAGAAGTTTTACTCGTGATGCACCATCCCCAAGGGGGAGTATATTATGTTTAAGTCCCCAGTTTAAAGTATTCTGGTCCAGATCAAGTCCGCAAGATGTTTTATCATAAGAGTCTGCTGCAAAAGCACTGGCAAGAAGAGCTGTTCCACAAAAATCCTCCCTTAATGATTTGGGATATTTTTGAGCAGTGTCAAAATAAACTTCGTTTATAAAATTAATAGTAGTTTCAGTATCCTGAACCGATTGCTGATAGAGAATATGTTTATCTGCATTAAATGCATTAAGTATACTTAAGTTTTTAGGATTTGTTTTGTTACGCTTTTTGATCTGCTTTGATCTTTTTTTAGACATATATTGATACTCCTTATATAAAAACAACTATTCACTTTTATTATTACGTCTGAGGTCATTTAAACGAATCGCAATACGCTCTTCCAGTCCGCTGTTTACAGGTTTGTAATATCTTCTCCCAATTAATTTATCCGGTAGATAGGTTTCCCCTTTTGCATACCCGCCTTCACTGTGGGGATATCTGTATCCTTCTGCAAATCCTAAATCCTTCATCATTTTAGTTGGAGCATTTCTTAATTTTTTTGGAACGCTTAGAGGTCCAAATTGTCTGATGTCATTTCTTGGTCCTTTTATAGCTTCCACCTGGGCATTTGATTTTGGGGCAGATGATAAGTACGTACATGCCTGTGCCAGGGGATAGGCCCCTTCGGGCATTCCCAGTCTCAAAAAAGCGGCATCTGCAGACATTGCAAGCTGGAGGGCTCTCGGGTCAGCATTACCAATATCTTCAGATGCAAAAATGATCATACGCCTTAAGATGAACAAAGGGTCTTCACCCGCATCCAGCATTCTAAACATCCAGTAAAGAGCACCATCAGGATCTGAGCCCCGCATACTTTTAATAAATGCAGAAATAATATTATAGTGTTCATCCCCTCCTTTATCATAAAGGAGCGCTTTGGATGATGATATTTCTTGTGCATCTTTAACTGAAACTTTTTTTAAACCTTTTTGAGCGGCCCCTTTAAATAAAAGATCCAAAGCTGACAGTGCATAACGTCCGTCACCTTTTGAAGATGCGGCAATTAAACTGAAAACGTCATTTTCAGCTTCTATGTCAAGTAGACCCAGTCCTCGGTTGTTATCAGCAGCGGCCCTTTTTAAAATTTCAATAATATCATCTTCTTCAAGAGGGTTTAATTCAAGCACTTTGCATCTGGATAAAAGAGCAGAGACAATCTGGAAAGATGGATTCTCCGTTGTTGCTCCAATTAAAGTTACAATACCCTGTTCGACCCCGGGAAGCAGAGTATCCTGCTGGGCTTTATTGAATCTATGTATTTCATCAATAAAAAGAATAGTGCGTTTTCTCAGATCTCTTCTTGTGACGCCGGCCTTTTCAATAATCGAACGAATGTCTTTTACTGAACCGCCAATAGCTGAATATGAAATAAAAACTGCTTTTGTGTGTACTGCAATTACTTTTGCCAGAGTTGTTTTTCCAACACCGGGAGGCCCCCATAATATGAGGGATGGGATTTGATCCGCCTCAACAGCATTACGTAAAAAACAGCCACTTCCAATTAGATGTTTCTGGCCTGCAATCTCATCAAGTGAAGTTGGTCTGATTCTGTCGGGCAGAGGAGTCAGCCCAATATTTTCTCGAATGCCCTGGTTGAACAGATCCTGTTCCATATATTAATTTACTTATAAAAGTTGTAGGATTAAAGAGTTATTTTTTTTTCTTGCTGCTTTTAGCCTGCTCTTTTAATTTTGATACTTCATCTTCAAGATTAACAATTGTTCGTTTTAATTCATCAAGATCTTCTGAGGTAACCAACTCCATAAAGGATACAATCTTTTCTTTATTTGAACTTAATTTTTCAGAAACTTTAATTGGCAGAGACATTGCCTTTTCCAATATTTGTCCTACCTGTTCACTCTCCATGGCCTTTGCAACAACTGGTGAGTTTAATAGCTTAATACCTTTAGAAATTGCTTTCTCTTTAAGACTTTCGATCATCTTTGTACCTTTCACCATATATATGGATTTAATAATCATATTAGTCTGAAACATTAATAAACATGGCTGATATAATGTCAATGAATTACCCGCTGTTTCAATATCTTTTACAGAATACTCCGGGTGTATTCCAGTAATACAGGGTTTCCTGCTTCGAATGTTCCATTGTCAGGAAAGGGGAGAAGCTGCCACCTTACTGGCCAGGTGTAGCTGTTATTCTGAGGAATACTCTTGTATTCT
>JAFGVO010000377.1 GCA_016937935.1 Deltaproteobacteria bacterium
ATCTTTTATCTTTCCGCTATTAAGAGATTCCACAACTTTAAAGTTCATATTTTTTTTAAGAAGATTATCACTATTGCCGCAAATATTATTTCCCTGATTATCAAGCAAAACTCCATACGAATACTTATCTTTAATATCCACATTGCACATGCTCTCTAAAGAGACTCCAAGTGCGGCAACCATACTCTCACCTGAATAAGAAGGTACTTTTATAGCAATAACCATTGAAGGGGATCCGTCACTTAAAAGAAAAACAGGTCCAATTGCCATTGACGCCGAAAAAGCCTCTGCACAAGGAATGCTTTTAGCAAAGGCATTTAAATCATCAGGACCAAATGATTTGCGATCATTCATCCTTGCATCATTACCAGTAAGATAAAAAGGGGGCACCACCGATTTACCCTGCTTATCAATAACTGCAATAACATTAATAAAATTAAGCTGATTAAATGGAATTGCCAAAACAGGGGTCAGCTCCTCAAAAGAAACATTCTCTAAAGGAAGAGCCTTCATTGCCATATCGCAGCTGTCAACCATCCAGTTAAGTTTAACATCTATCTTGTCAGCAGCTTCAAATGCATTAATTTTTATCTGCTTCTCAACAGTAGACTTGAAATTGTAAAATAAAAGTCTGTCAGCAAAAACATAACTTACAGCAAGAGGAACTATGGCTCCCAGAATAAGCAGCAGTAAAATCTTAGTACGAATTTTCATTATTAATCCTTTAAAAACTTCAACAGTAAGTATTACACATTTAACAGATTAATCTAATAAATTACCTAAACAATTTAAATGATTAAAAAAAAGTGAAAACAGGACATAAAAACAAATCAGAAAAATTTTAGGACTGATACCAATATTCACTTACAAGATAAGTTTCAATTGAGCTGTATTGAATAAATCCTGTCACATCGATAAGAGTTTGAAGCATACTGAGAGGTACTCTGTAAAAAGGTCCGAAAAAGCGAAAGGGGCGCAGTAGATCTTTCGCATCTTTCACATGCTCTTCAACAATTCCGTCATAATGAGCTGCTGCACCCGTTGAATCTGTAACCTGATTTCTCACATAGTTCCAAAGAGGATGAAGTTTTAAAGACAATGGAGTATGACCGTTAAACCATCTGTTTAAAAACTCATCATGGGAAATTCCCTTTTTCTGACAAAAAAGAGTAAGCATACAGGCGCCGGGAGTACGGGTATTAACAGGCCAGTTCATCTCATAGGCAACGGGAACAGCTTCAGACACAAGATAAATTCCAACAAACCCTTTTTGTTTTTTAGCAAACTCTTCCATCTTTGCCATTTCATCTATTGAAGTGTCGTCGCTCAGGTTTTTTTCAACAGAGATACAAGCAACAGGGGTTTTAGAAAATGGGATTATACTTATTGCAGGAGGTTTATCTTCGGTAATCGTAAGCTTGAGCTTAGAAGGGTTTAACTCCATAATGCCAGAAATAACCCTGTCTTTTATTATTTCACAAAATCCATCACGATCACTTTTGTCCCCTTTAAAAATAAATACTTTTTTGGTCATCTCAATTTTGCTTTCTCTTCAATTATTTCTGTTGTCTTTTTAAACAGCGGTTCATAAAAACCGGGGTCACCGGCTCTTGGGTCTACAGGCTTTTCTTTCCAAAGATGAAAGTAGCTTCCGTTTTTTTCTTTAATATCAGCTCTGACGCATAAATTTATAACCGGTTCTGCAGCCTTTTTGGGAGTTGCAAAAAACAGTTTGAACACCACCTTTAAAAGAGGTTGAATCCACCCTGGAGCCTGCCTCGCCAGATTGCTGTTAATAGCACCGGGACATATTGCGGTCACTGCAGCCTCACCACTTGTTTTAAATCTGTTTGCCAGATTTGAAAAATAGGCTGCCATCATAAATTTTGTGTCAGAGTAGTTTGGAAGTGAACCTTTTAATCCAAAATTTTTAGGAGTCCCGATAGAGTCAATGTCAATTGATTCAGTCCAGCGATGAGCCTCACTTGAAATAATAACAATTCGCGGCGGCATATTATCAACAGGTTCCCTGAAACTTCCATTTTTTAACAGTGCTTCAACAAAAGCCACATTAGAAATAAAATTAACCTGCGTCATCTCATCAAGATTATCAGCAGTTGTACTTGCAGACTTTGTAACAACAGCAGCATTTAAAACCACTACATCAAAAACTATCCCCTTTTGGTTGATTGAAACCGCAAACTCATTAACGCTTTCAAGAGATGCCAAATCCACAAATTCCATCACAACCATCTCATCACTTTCTGCATGGGAGGCAATCTCTTTTCTGCACTCTTCATCCATCCGCCTTACACCCATAACAACATGGGCACCTCTTGCTGCAAGAGCAATTGCAGTGGCTTTCCCAAGTCCGCTTCCTGCTCCGGTAACAAGACAGGTACGCCCATGGAGGGAGATCTCCTCAGTAGAATCTAATTTTTTTTTATTAACCTGCCCAAGTACACCGGTCATTGTTGCCCCGAGTATTCCTCTATTTTTTGCCATCAGTTTTCTCCATTAAAGTCATTGCCAAATGCTGCAAGGTACTGTTCGTAAGCTTTGTAAATCTGCTCTCTGCTTAAACCAAACTCATCAGCGCTGTATTTATGAACTCCAAATTTATTCTGCCTATTAATTGATCTGATCTTTTCCATCTCCCCTTTTGCCGCATCCGAAAAAAGGATTCCCGCCTTTTCATAAATTCGCTCTATCTGTTTAAGGGGATCTTTAACAAGATCATCGTAGCTAACATCAATAAAGGTGGTGTCAGTTCTTCTGTTTCTTGTCTCAAGCCCTTTTTCAAGCATGCGACTTGTCTTTCGCAGCCAATGTGCACCAAT
>JAFGVO010000378.1 GCA_016937935.1 Deltaproteobacteria bacterium
CCCACTGGCCTCGTACGCTGCCACCAGCGCACGGCCTTCATCTTCTGTTCTCTGTTTCATTTTTCACCTCCGAACCAGGAGGTATCATACGAGACTCATACTCTCAAGTGGTGACAGGCTGAACGGTTACAAAATAATCAATATTATAACCTTAATATCCATGCGGTCAGGCTAAAAAAATAGAGTTTCGCAGAGTTTATCAGAGTTCCAATGAGATGGGGCAGTGGTCTGAGCCTGTGATGTCCGGGTGGATTGAGGCTTTTTTAATTTTGTTTTTTAATGAATCTGACACAACAAAGTAGTCTATGCGCCAGCCGATGTTTTTCTCTCTTGATTTGTTGAAGTTACTCCACCAGGTGTAGTTGCCCCCTTCATTATTGAAGATTCTGAATGTATCAATAAAGCCGGCGTTTATAAAATTGTCAAATCCCCCACGCTCTTCATCGGTGAAACCTGCGTTTTTATGATTTGCTGCGGGGTTGGCAATGTCTATCTCTTTATGGGCAACGTTCAGATCTCCGCAAAAGATTACAGGCTTTTTTTCAGAGAGTTTTTTTACATGTTTTAAAAATGCCAGGTCCCACTCTCCTGTTCTGTAATCAAGTCTTAAAAGTCCTCTTTTTGAATTTGGAGTGTACACAGTTACAATAAAAAAGCTTTCTGTCTCGGCGGTTATTACTCTTCCTTCGTTGTCGTCAATAAAACCATTAAGGCCGTTTTCAACTGTTACAAAGGGAACCCGTGATAGAATGCCTGTTCCTGAATATCCTTTTTTTTCTGCGGGATTCCAGTATGCCTCATAGCCCGTAAGTTCCAGGTTAAACTGATCGGGCAAAGCTCTCACCTCCTGCAGACAAATGATGTCTGGATTTAGAGATTCAAGTGACTTTGCCCCGTCTTTTTTTATTACGGCTCTTATTCCGTTTACATTCCACGATACGAGTTTCATAATTTTATTTTAAATACACTAGTTGTTGAAGGTTCTATTTAACTGGTAATTTGTTTGAGCGAAGAGACTATTGAAGCTGATCGGTCTGTTCTTCAGCTTCACTATTTTCTTTTTCAGGAGCCTCTTTCTCTTTTTGCTCCTGCTCTAACTTTTTCTGATCTTCCCGTTCTTTGGCAAGTTCTTCTGCCCGCTCTTTTGCCAGCATGATCTTGTGCTCTTTGTAGCAGTCCTGGCACATTGGATCCTCTTTTTCTTCAGGAACAAATGGAACCATTGCTGTTTCGCCGCACGCTACACAGGTAATCTCAAACATGGGACGCTCAACTCTTCCTCTGCGTCCCCCGTTTCCAAATGCCGGCGATCTGTATTCATCTCTTGGATTTATACCATCATACTCTTTAAAAGCCGGAGAGCGGTACTCTTCCTCTGGATTTATTTTGTCATACTCTTTAAAACCTGGTGCTCTGTATTCTTCAGAATTATCCATAGCCTCGTACTCTCTAAAAGCTGGAGAGCGGTACTCTGAGCTGAAGTCAGGCTGGCCGGCAGGAGCGTGCCTGTGGGGTCTGTTATTATTTGCATTACGTTTGAATTCACTGTTGCCAAAAGCCGGAGAGCGGTATTCACCCACCGGGCGTTTTTTGCGCTGTCTTCGTTTTTTAGCATCATATCTGCAGTCTTTGCATCTCTTTGGAGGGTGTTCCAGTTTTTTCTCCGCATAAAACTCCTGCTCACTTGTAGAAAAAACAAACTCGCTGTTACATGTGACACATTTAAGTGTCTGATCTTCAAAAGCCATATTGGTGTAATCCTTTTTTGAATGTATTATTATTTCAGTAACGGTTACCAAGTAACGGATAAAGGGATGAATCCCAATAAAAAACGGGACTAAATTATATATGTGCCGTTTTCTTGTCAAGTATATCCAAAGATAGTTATAGTGCTTTTTATGATAAGGTTAATAAAATTTATAATTAGTTTCACGTTTTTTGCAATATTTGTATATTTTGCATTTTTTGTACCCCTTGGCAGTAAAACTCTTTATCAGCATGTGCTTAACATTTCTAAAACTGATGAGGCTAAAGAGCTTACAGATGGAATAGCTTCCAAAGCTGAGGCTGTTAAAAATGAGGTGGTTAAAAATGCTCCCGCAGTACAGTCCGGAAGTGTTGCTGCGGGCAAAGAGCTTCTTAATACTCAGGTAAAAAAAGAGGAATCTTCAAAAAATGAGAAACCTGAAGTAGCTAAAAACAGAGATACGCAAAATGAACAAAAAGATTCCATAATATCCCATAAAGATAAAACAGCACTTGACAGCCTGCTAAAGTCAAAATTGTAACAGGTATTTTTTGAATCTCTTTATTGATTATCATTAACTAAAAGAATGTCAGTATGATTATTTATTTCTTGACATCTATTACAGTTTCGTTTTATTGCCCCTTTTCGTTTTTTTAGTATTATATACTATAAAAAAAGAGTTTAATAAGAGTTATAGGGCATTTGATAAAAATGAACTGCCCTGATTTATGGAAGGATAAAGAATAATATGGGTGTAAAAATCCGACTTACACGCAAAGGTCAAAAAGGTAAGCCTTTTTATAGAATAGTAGCTGCAGATGAAAGAGCACCAAGAGATGGTCGTTTCATTGAAGTTATTGGAACATATCAGCCAACAGTTGATCCTGCAGTTGTTAATATTAAAGAAGATAGAGTTGAATATTGGAAGAGCCAGGGAGCTCAGTTTTCACCAACAGTATCTTCTATTATAAAAAAAAAGCAGGCTTAGTTAAGTAGTTTTTCCGGTTATTATTGGGGCATTTTGCCAGGGTTGCCTCCAAAAGCAGAATGATTTAACCGGATTGGGGGCAAGCAACTGATGTTATTGGTAGTTTATACCATCTGTATATCGTATACAGTTTAAAGCATCTTTTTTTGGAGGTATTAAACAATGTCTATTAGTGAATTAATTGAGTATATGGCTAAGGCACTCGTGGATAATCCCGATGATGTTGTTGTCAATGAGATAGAAGGTGAGCAGTCATCAGTTATTGAATTGAGAGTTTCAAAAGATGATCTGGGCAAGGTTATCGGTAAACAGGGAAGAACCGCCAGAGCCATGCGTACAATTTTGAGCGCAGCGTCCACAAAGCTTAAAAAACGCGCAGTACTAGATATTATAGAATAGTCAACAATAGAGGTGGTGAAATTTCTAATCCGGAATCATTATTGGAATTAGGTATAATCGGCAGACCTCACGGTCTTAAAGGTGATTTACGCCTTTATCTGCACAATGCAGATTCTGAATCCATCTTTAACGTCAAAAATGTTTATATACAAAACGGTGTTGATGAACCTTCAAAACATTCAATTTTGAATGCTACACCTGGTCCCAAATATGTAATTCTTAAAGTTTCGGATGTTACCGGGCGAAACAGTGCAGAGCGTATAACAGGTTCACGGCTTTACATTGACAAAAGTGAGCTTCCTCCCCTTGAAGATGGAAGTTATTATATAGCAGATATTCTTGGCCTCGATGTTATATGTAATGGGGAGTCTATTGGTAAAATAATAAACAGTGTCAATACCGGCGGTGTTGAAGTCGTTGAAGTCAGTGATGATAAAAGAGAGATTCAGATACCCCTTGTGGATGTCTATCTTGAAAAAATGGATATTGAAAACGGTAAAGTTTTTGTTAAAGATATAGATACTTTGCCCGTTGCAATTCTTAAACAGTAGATTAAAATCTTTTAAACAGGAATAAACAGTTGTTTGAATTTAAAATTGTCACTCTATTTCCTGAAATATTTTCACCTTTTGAAAATGCCAGCCTTATTGGTAAAGCTGTAGAAAAAAAAATCCTTAAATTTACATATATAAATTTACGGGATTACTCCCATGACAAACACAGATCTGTTGATGATACTCCCTACGGAGGCGGCGCAGGAATGGTTATAAAACCGGCACCGGTGTTTGAGATGCTGGAGGATGTCAAAGATTCATATAAGGTCTTTTTAACTCCCGGGGGCAAACCATATACACAATCCGATGCTGCAAGACTCGCATCTTTAGATAAACCTCTGCTTCTTTTTTGTGGAAGATATGAAGGTCTTGATGAGAGAGCTGTTGAAGAGTTCGACGAACAGATTAGTATTGGTGATTTTGTTTTAAACGGCGGTGAGGTTGCGGCAATGGCTGTTGTGGAATCAGTTTCAAGGCTTTTAGATGGAGTCATTGGCAACATGGATTCTGTAACAGAGGAGTCCTTTTCTTCGGGGCTTCTTGAGTATCCTCAGTATTCACGTCCTGAGATTTTTAACGGAAAAAAAGTACCGGAAATTCTGTTGTCGGGAAATCATAAACTTATAAAGGAGTGGCGCAAGGGCAGGTCACTTTTAAAAACACGAAAAGTAAGACCGGATCTGTTTGATAAATATGAGATGAGTGATTTGGAAAAAAAGCTTTTTGAAAAAGCACAAAAGGAAGAAAAAGATGGGACAGCCTGAAATACACATTGCACTTTTGCACTATCCAATTGTTAATAAAGCCGGTGATATTGTTGCAACAGCTGTTACCAATCTGGATATTCACGATAATGCCAGAAGCTCTCGCGCTTACGGAATATCAAGTTTTCATATAGTAACACCTCTTGATGCACAGATTGAGCTTGTAACAAGAATTTTAAGCCACTGGCAGGACGGCTTTGGTGCAAAGAGGATACCTTCACGAGTAGAAGCGATGGATCTTGTCAAAATCAGCAGAACCCTTGATGATGCAGTTGCAGCTGTAAAAGGTGACAGGGATGTTGATCCAATTATTGTTGCCACATCCGCAAGAGAGGTTGGTGCAATTAAAGGTTATCGTGAATTTAGAGAAATAATGATGGATAATTCAGATGTTCCATATCTAGTAATTTTTGGAACAGGCTACGGACTTGCCCCTGAAATCCTTGACAGGGCAGACGTAATTTTAGAACCCATCGGAACTCCCTCAGACTGGAATCACCTTTCGGTAAGAAGCGCAGTAGCCATAACCCTCGACAGACTCCTCGGGGTTTACTGATTGCATTTAAATAAAATTATTTAATTTCTTTTTCAAAAGTACGCACAATTAAGGTTCAACCGGCCGATATATTGGCATGTTGTGTAACTCTTTACAAAATTGCCGATACAAACGTCGTGAACCGGAGCA